>NZ_JBMDKF010000027.1:0-76773 GCF_057809575.1 Azospirillum sp. FG154
ATTGCGGTCCAGGATGCGGCAGAGCGCGCTACGATCTTGCCCGCTCATCCGAACAACTCCAATTCGATCAGGTGTTCCGCTGGCGCGGCGGGGCGCTTGCCCCAGACCACCCAAGAGCCGGTGATACCTTCCGGTGGGTAAGACAGGGCGACTTCCTGGCCGTGACCCAACGCCAGAACCGCGTCGGTCATCTCGACGGCCACGCGCAGGAGCTGGCGGGGCGAGCCATCGGGGCGCAGCCCAAAGAGCACCAACAGTTGGTTGGCAAGCGCCAACGCGTCGGCCTCCGACCGCAGCGCGGTGTCGATCTTGATCTCGCGCGCTTGGTCGCCCCAGAGCGCCTTGACGGCGATGTCCTTGACTTCGGCGGAGCGCCATTCTTCGGCGAGCCGACCTTCAGCGGCAGTGCCGACCAGCGCGCCCGCCAAGTCAGACCGCGCGAAGGTTTTGTAGATGCGACCCCAGCGCACCGTGACTTTCCAAACGGGCCGGGCGATGGTGGCGTCGGCCTCCGACAGCTCTTTAATTTTGCGTTCAGACAGCGCCAAAACGGGCGCGCCAACCGGAGCGGCGAGCGCGCCGACCTGCCACATACCAGCGGCATCGGGCAACACCCACACCGCCGCCGACGCGGCCACCGCGTCCCACGCCTCGCGGTAGCTGCTGGGCTGACCCAACCACACCCCGACCTTTGCCGTCGTCGTCCAGGCCGCGAGGCTGGCCCCGATCCGCGCGCCATGCCCCCGCCGGGTCAGCAACCAGCGCAGGATCGACGGCGCGGTGTCGCCCGCCGCCGCCGCGCCGCGCAAACCGAACGTCGGCTGCGCCCCCAGCGTCCCGCCGACGCGCACATAGCCGCGCGTCAAATCCGTGGCGTATTGCGTTGACGAGGGGGTTGCAGCGTCAAAAACCGTGCCCGTGCTGTCAGCCGACAGCGTCAACCCAGCCGCGCCGCCTCGGTCCCAGATCGTCGTGACGGCGGCCAGAGCGCCCGCTCCAGCCCCATCGTGAAGTTGCACGACCCGCGCCACCTGATTGACCCAAATTCCCGGAACTTGTGCGTCGGTCAGATCGCCCAGCGCCAAAGGCTTGGCCTGCCCCTTGATGCCGCCCGCCTCGCCTTCATAGCCCGTCGCGCCGCTGTTGGAGCCGACATAGGTCGCCTCCTGGATCAAATCCTCCAAATCGCCGCGTGCGTCGAGCAACGGCACCCCCAGTCGCCCAACTTGTTCGCCGCCGATTTCCCAACGCCAACCTCCCGCGCCGCCGGAGGTCACGGGCGTCCAGTCAGCCAAGGGTCGGCCCGACACGCCGCGCCACAACCGCGCCGCCACAGGCCGACAGCCGCGCAAATACGAGAGCGCGCTGTCGCCGTTCGACGCGGTCAAGTTGCCGACGCCAATTGAGCCGCCTAACCGTGACGGATCGCCTAGCGCGCGGGTCTGATAGCTCGGCACCTCAGTCAGACGATTTCTGTATTTCTGGTTCGGCCTGTCTGGGCAGTCCGAAGGCATAGGACGCACCGCTCCGTGGGACAGATGCAGCGTCTCCACCACCCCAGACGGTCGCCGGTAATCCAGCTCTGCGATCCAGGCGATTTCATCGGTCATCCGCCCCTCCGTTCCAGGACCGTCACCAAATCCCGATTGATCCGGCGGCTTTCGGTCAATTCCCGCAGGATGGCCGCATTTTGGCCGATCATCGTGTCGAGCCGCGCGGCGATCATCGCGCCGATCTCCAGCACCGCGCCCGATGTCCCGCCGACCGCGACCACCACCGGCGTCATGTCAACTGGCGGGGCGTCACTGCCGGATGAGAGCACCGCGTGGACGCCCAGCCGCCCGCCAACGTTGGCCAGCGGCAAGATCCCTTCCGGTCCGTCCTCGGCCAATTCGCGGAACTTCGTCGGGCGATGGTAGACGCCCTGGCCCAGCGCCGCCGCGCCGGTCGCGTACTTCTCAGCGCTCCAATTGCCGTCAGCATGCTGGACCAGCTTCCAATTGCCCGAGGCGCTGGTGGCGAAGCTCCCGGCGGCGCTGGTGGTCGTCGCCCCCGAACCGCCGCCGGTCGAGCCGTTGGCAAGACGCGCGTCGATGCTCGCCAAATAGTCGCGTTGAGCCTCGGCCACCGACAGCGCCCGCCCGGCGGCGTCCACCTGCTCGCCTGCCCGCGACGCCAGGGTGGTCTGCATCGCCAGCACGCGGTCCTGACGCGCCTGATATTCGGGCTGGTCGGCGTAATAGGCGCGGGACTGCTCCAAATAGGGCCGCCAGAGCGAATTGAAATCGCTGGCCGCTTTGTCGCGGTCGTTGTCGTTGGCCGCGTTCAGGACGCGGTTGTAAGCCGCAGACATTTCGCTTTCGGCCAGATCAAGGCGGGCTTTGGCCCCAAGCGTTGACAGGTTGGCGTCCAGCCGCAACGACGTGACGGCGGCGAGCGCCTGCTCACGGATGCGGGTCCAGCCGTCGGCAATCGCGCGCTGCGCGCTGATTTGCGCGTCAGCGGCGGCAGCTTGCGCGTTGGCCGCCGTCGCGGCGTCGGCGGCGGCTTGCCGCTGGCGGTCCCAACCGCTGGTCAGCAGGCCGACGCCCGCCTGATACTCGGCCACGCTGATCGTCCCGGCGCGGTAGGCCGCCACCAGATCGTCGTGCGCCGACCGCAGCCCGTCCGCCGACGCCGCCCCAGCCGTCAACGCCGCCGACAGCGCCGACCAGCTCGCCGCAAATCCACCCACCCGCGCCGGGTCCAGCCCGGCCAGACGCAGGGCGTCGTCGGGGCTGGCCTGCCAGGACGGGTTGATGGCCGTCTCAATGGCCGACCGACCGGACAGCAGCGCCTTGGCCGTCTCGGCGGAACTGGTCCAACTGGACGCGATGGCGGCGATGAGCTGTTGATACTGGTCGCCCGTCACCAAGCCCGCGCGAAGCGCCGCCCCCAGCGCCGCCTGCGCCGTCGTCACCTGCCCCGTGGCCGCCGCGCCCTGACGCGCCGCGCCATCCAGCGCCTCCAACGCCAGCCGCAGCGGCGTCAAAGTGTTCGGGTCCAACGACAGGTTTTTCAGCGCGTCGGTCACGGACAGCCGGGCCGACGGGTCCAACGCGCCGCGCAGGCTCAACCCGCCGACGCGCTCCACCTCGGCGATCTGCGCCTCGGCGGCGGCCTTCTGCGCGGCCACATAGGCCGTCAGCTTTCCCGACACCTGATCGGCGGACAGCCCAAGCGACAGCAGCGCCGGGCGGAACGCTTCAAAATTGATCTCGGCCTGCTTGGTGACGGCGGCCATGCCGCGCAAAGGCTCCACCGCCGGGCCAAGCCCCATCATCGCGTTCAGCGCCGACGTCAACGCGGGCTTCAGCTCGCTGTCGGTCGCCAGCCCCAACCCCGCCGCCTTGTCGCGCCAATCCAGGATGTTGGTCTTGATCTGCTCGCCCAGCGCCTTGCTGCTGTCCGTCCAAGTCTTGATGTCGTTGTCGAGCGGGTTGAGCGCGCCGCGCATCTGGTCGAAGGTCGCGCGGAAGCCGCTGGCGAAGTTGACGTCTTCCAACAGCTTGTCCGGGCTGGTCGCTTTGCTGTTTCTCAGGGCGGTGGCGACGTCGGCGTTGACGCCGGTCAGCGTGCCGTCGCCTTGGAAAACGCCGATCAACCGCTTGCCGAAATCGGTGACGGCCTCTTCGGCGGACCCAAACTCTTTGCGGACGTTGCTGACCAGCGAGATCCACTTGTTGCTGGACTCAAAAAACTCAATTCCCCCAACGGGGCCGCTGACCGACTTGGGCAGCGACGTCCCGGCGGCGGTGACGATGCCGTTGACCAGGGCGGCGGCGGCGGTCGCGGCGCTGCTGCTCTTGGTCACGTCGCCGCCGTTGTCCGCCGCCGCGTCGCCCAACCCGGCGACGCCGCCGGTGAATTTGACGTTGGCGGCGGAGTTCGGCCCCACCGATTTTTTGGCGGTGCCAAGCAGACCCAGTATGCCGCCAACGACCGCGCCGATGGCGAGACCGACCGGCCCACCCAGCGCGCCCCAGCCCAACGCCGACGCGAGATAGGCGGAGCCAGCCCCCAGCGCCGCGCCGGACAACCCGCCGATGGCCTTGCTGTTGGCAGCCGTCCCGATCATCCCGCCCAGCATCCCGCCGAACGCGCCCGCGCTCGCCGCGCCAAGATAGCCCGACAGGCCCCCGGTGATGCCGGTGGGCGTCGCAAGGCTGGTCGCGCCGCCACCCGTCAGCATCCCGTTCGCGCCAACCAGCGGCGCGCCATAGCTCGCCGTCCCGACGCCCAGCGTCGAATAGCCCCAGGCGTCCAGGCCGCCCATCAGGCCGCCGGGAACCGCCTTGTCCACCGCCCAGCCAAGCCCTTTGGACAGCGCCGTGTTGGTCAGCGTGCTGGTCAAGCCGCCGCCCGCCGCCGCCTGCCCGCCGCTGGCGTTGGCGGGCGCCTGGATGCCGAAAAGCTGCGGGACCGCGCCGACCACCTGTTGGACGATGGGCATGATGAATTGCGTGCTGGCGATCTCAATCGCCATTCGCTTCAAAAGGTTGCGCCACCAGTCGAGGATGGAGCCACCTTTGTCGAACATCTTGGCGGCCAGATCGTCGCCGATGCTCTTGGATGTCTGCTTCACCTCCTTCTGAAAGTCGATCAGCGCGCGCGTGTCGGCGATCTGCTCTTGCCACGCCAACCACTGCCGCGCGCCCTCTTCGCCCAATTCGACGACCTTGCGCGCGGCCTCTTGCTGGTTGCGCAGGGTCTCCAGCGCGCGCGACCGCACACCCTCAGCCTCGCCCATCAACGCCAACTCGCGCTGGGCGAGCGCCAGATTGTCGTTGGCCGCTTGGCGCTCTTTCTCCAGCGCGCTGTTGTCGTTGGCCGCGCGGTTGGCGCGGTAGGCGTCCATCGCGTCGTTCAGCGCCTTTTGCGCCGCCGTCCCGGCCACCGTCGCGTCGGTCCCAAGCTTGCGGATCAAGCCAAGCTTGTATTCGTTCTCTTGCGCGACCCGCACCGCTTCGCCGCCCGCCGCCATGGCGGAGGTCAGGGCGTTGGTGTTGGCGGTTTCCAAGGCGAGGCCGCGCACCGTCTCGTTGCGGAGCGTCAGAATGGCGGCGGCTTCGTCCTGCGCGTTGGCGGCCCGCACCGCCGACAGGGCGATGCCGCCCTTCAGGGTCGCCTCGGCCTCCTTGTTCGCGTAGGTGGCCGCCCGCTGCGCCGCCTCCCCCGCGCCCGCCGCCTGCGCCAACCGCATGGTGGCTGTGGTGGCCGCGCCAAGATCAGTGGCCGCCGCCCCCGCCGCCCCGGAGACACGCTCCAGCGCCAAGGCGGTTTCCTGCTCCAGCAACTTGTCCTTTTGCGCCGCCGGAAAGCCGTTGGCGACGGCGTCAGCCACCTTCTTCTTGGCCTCGGCGCGGGCGATCTGCACCACGTTCCCGCTGGCCACCGCCTGCTGATAGTCGCGCTCCGCCTTAACCTGTTCGCCCAACGCTCGGATTTGGTCGTTCGCCTCCGCTGTCTTTTTGCTGCGCCATCCCGCCGTCAGGTCCGCGCTTTCATCGGCGGTCAGCGGCTTGCCTTTGTCCTGTTCGGCTTTGTCAAGGGTCTGGTACAGGTCGCGGTATTTGGGGCCGACCGACAGAGTTTCAGCTTCACGCTTGAGTTGGACGATGGCCGCCGTCACCGGATCCAGCTTTTCACGGAGCTGATCCAGCACTTGTGTCAGCGAGGTGGCGTCCAATCCCATGGCTTTGAGCGCGTCGGGCGATTTTCCCAACAAGGCGTTGACGGCAGAGACCGCTTGTCCAAGTTCAGACTGCGCGGATGTCAACAGCTTCCCTTTTTCGTAGCTGTAGCCCGCCGCTTTGGCCGCCTCTGTGAACGCGGCAATCTGGTCGCCGGTGATTTTGACGCCGCTGTCGGCTTCCTTCCACAGTTCGGCCATGCCGCGCCGGGTGTCTTCCGTCGCTCCGCCGAGTTGCGTGAGGCTTCGTTCCGTCTCAAGGATCAGCGCGTTCAGCCGTTCAAGCTTTTCCGTCCAACGCGCCGTTTCCGCCGCCCCGCTCGCATTCTCAAGTTGATAGTTGGCCGCGCTCCGATCTTTATAAAGACGGACCAACTTGTTGAAGTCGTTTTGCCGCGAGTTGTCTTGCAGGAAGCTGGTTCCCCAATCCAACACGCTGGTCGCCTTGTCGTTTGCGGCGACATAATGCGGAGCGATCTGGCGCCCCGCCTCGTTCAGCAGCCGTGCTTGCGCGTTTCGACGGCGTGTTTCCGCCGCGTCGATGGTGTTGGCGGCCTTTTCCGCCGCCCCCGCATAGTCCTGCATGGCCTTGATGAGGACGTCGCGAAACATTGACGACGTCACCTTGCCGTCATTCACCATGCGGCGGAACCCGCCGGACGTGGTTCCGGCAGCGCGATCCAGGGCCTGCATGAGGCCGGGCAACGGCTCCGTCACCTGCGCCAACTCTTCGGCGTGCAACACCCCGGCGCTGAAGCCCTGCGCCATGCCGACCATCGACAGCTTCAACTCGTCAGTGCTGGCCCCGGTGGCCTTCTGGATGTTGACGAAGCCCTCCAACAACGTGCGGGCTTGGCCGGTCGTGACCAAATCGGCCTTTTTCAGGTCGAGCAGTTGCGCGTAGGTGTTGGTCAACGTCTTTTGATCGACGCTCAGCCGATCTGCCGACGTGGCCAGAAAGTTTTGGGTCTCGGCGTAGTCACCTGATGTGCCGATCAACGATTTCAGCCGGACGTCAAGCAGTTCCAGCCCTTTGCGCGTTTCCAGCGCTTCGCCCGCAAAATGGCGCAACGCTTCGACGCCCAACAGGCCGCCCAACAGGCTGAAACCGCTTTTCAGCGCGCCTATGGCGCTGGACAAGGTCAGCGTGTTGTCGTTCGCGGTCGATGCCTGTCGGCCATAGCTGCGCAAGGCGTCGCTCTGGGCGCGCGCGGCGGCGGCGCCGGCCCCATGCGCCACCGACAGTGCGGCGGTGCGGGCGCTGACAAGCCCAAGATCGTTGGCGAGACCGTTCGCGGCCTTGCCTTGCGCCGACAATCCCGCCGCCTCGTCGCCCGTCGCCACCTTGCGCAGAGCCGCGCCGCTGTCGTTGGCGGCGTCGCCAAGGCGGTTGAGCGCCTGCGCCGTACCAGTTGCCGCCTGACGCTGCGCGTCCAATCCCGCCACCCCATCCTTGTTGGAGGTTTGTCGCAGGTTGGCCCCTGTGGTCGCAGCGGTCGCGCCAAGCTTGTCGAGTTCCTCGCGGGCCACGCGCACGCCGCCGATCAGCCCAACGGCGTCGGCGACGAACTGAAACGCGACCTTCATGCCCGCCATGGAAACCCCTGAAAAACGAAACGCGCGACGGCCATTGTCGGTCGTCGCGCGTGGTCTTTTCTACGGGGTAACGCCGGGAGGGAAACGGCTCAGCGACTGGCCTTGATCGGGTTCTTCCGTTTCCAATCGGCGATGTAAATCTTCGCCGCTTCGTCCTCCGCCGCCCGCATCAACTGGATGGTTTGACGGTCCCAGGCAACGCCCAGCCCGTCGGCCAGTGGCCGGACCTGCGCCCAATCCAAACCAATGGCGGGACCGCCCATCGGTGGATACCGCCAGCATCGTTCGCAAGCCACAAACAGATCAAAAATGGGCCACACGCTGGACCAAACCCGGACGACGTCCGGCTCTGAGGCGTTGATTTTCCTGTCTGGCTCTTCGTCAGGCGCAGCCGCGCCCGTCAACTCCGCCCAATCCGCCGCCGTCGGTCGCGGGGACAACCGGCCCGGCTGGGAAGGGGTGTCGCCGCCAGCCCAGCGCCGAACGGCGGCGATCAGTTTCCCTTTTTCTGGTCTCCGTTCACCACCAACAAAAAGGCTTCCCACAAGGCTTTGTGGACAGGTCGATATCGGCACAGGCGACCGATAACCTCTTTTGAGTAAACGCACGGACTGCCGTCGCTTTCCGCAAAGCCGTGGCCATCGGGAAAGCCGACGATGAAACTCTTCAACTGCTCGACTTGTCCCAAACGGACGCTGCGCCGCAATTCACGCAGGCGCTGCTCCAACCCTTGCCGCTCTTCCTCGCTGGCCGCCTGCGCAAGCTCCGCTTCAGCGGCGGCGATCTGTTTCATCAGATTGTCATTGAAGCGCTGAACCTCGTCAAAGACCTCGTCAAGCTCGTCGTCGGCGGGCACACGAAACGTCACATAGGCCGTGCGGCGAACAAAGGTCTGCTTGGAGACGCCGCCAGTCGGTCGGACAGACGATGGTTGTTCAATGTGGACCGGCGACGTCACCGTGTGATCGGTATCAAGGATAAAAACAGGGGTTGCCATGGTTGCTCCTTAACAGTTGGAAGCGGTTACGCGGTGGCGGTGGAGGCGAAGATCGACCAATCCCCGCCCTCGCTGATCGGAACAGCCTTGCCGGACAAATCGAACATGAAGTCTTTCTTGCTTTCGCCCGGTTTTGGCGCGTCAAGCTGCCAGCGGTTGGTGTGGATCACGACGGCGGAACCGGCGGTCGGACCATGCTGGATCAGGAACTCGCCAAAGGACCGGCTGGTGCAAAGCGCGAAGAAATCGACCGACGCCATGCTGGGCGCTTCGATCTTGGCGGTGAAGCTGGCTTTCGCGTCGTTGATGCGCGCGCCCTTTCGATTGACGCGCGAGGCATATTCGACCGTATTGCCAGCGTCCCAACCGAAGCTTTCCAGCACCACGTCATGGCCGAACAGGCGGGCCAGCGGCGTGTTGCCGGTTCCGACCACCAGCGGATCAGGCCAAGCCGTGAAGTCCGGCTCAACCGCCGCGACCAAAGCCGGGGCCGCGTAATCGGCGGTGATCTCGATCTCGAAATAGGGGTAGTCGTCAGCCGTGCCGCTGCCCTTGATCGAACAGCGCCCGCCCAACATCCGCCAGCGCTGAACCTTGGTGTCATCCTCAGGGTCCGGCAATGTAAGAACCACCTCCAGGCTTTTGTGACCGGCGCGGTTGCTCGACGGGGTGTAGGTGCAACCCGCCGGGATCAAGGCGATGGTGAACACATCACCGGCGACAAAGGGCGTGCCAATTGCGCCGGGCGTGATGGTCGCGCCGCCCGGCAACGCGAAGGGGGCCGCCGTGGTCATCACAACGCCCGTCTGCGAATAAGCTGCGTCGGAACCCAAGGCGGGGGCCGACACGGTGAAGGCCGCCACCCCGCTGTCGCCGCCCGTCGTGCAGGTCAGGGTCGCCGTGGCCGGATGGACCCCACCATAGGCGGAGGCGCGCGCGTACGTGAAAGCGCCCGCGCCGCTGACCTTCACCGCCGTGTCGGCGATGGTGGCGGCGGGCGTCGCCACAACCTGCGCGCGGGTCGCCCCGGCGGCGCGCAGGAAGCGGTCCCAGCAAGGCGCTGCGGCGGTTCCAGCGCCAACCAACGCCACTTTGGCCGACAGCTTGGAGCGCTGGTTCAGAAGGATCGACGCGTTCGCGCCATTGAAGGGCTTCGCATAGGGCAGCTCCTTCACGTCCGCTTCCATCGGCGTCCAGTTGACGTCCCACAAACGGACAGCGTCCGCGCCGGTCAGGGACGCGGCGCCCTCGCCCAAGACGCTTTCAAGGGCGGCGAGAACAGTCTTGTGGTCCCAATGGACCGGATAGCTGGGCAGGGTCGTCACGGCGGCTTACTCCTCGACCGGGCGGCGTTTGGAACGGACGGGCGGCGGGGCGTCATCGTCGCCGACCGGGCCTTGCGGTTCGGCTTCGTTGACGGCCAGGACAGGCGGCGGCGCGGGGGCCGGATGGTCGGCAACCGGCCCAATGGCCTGATCGTGGGTGATGGTGTCTTGGCGGCTCATGAGAGTTCCCTGCTGTGCAGTTTCCATTCGGTGACGAAGCTGATTGTGCTGGCGACCGCGCCCGTCGCTCCAGCCGCCCCAAGCCCTTGCAAGCGGCTTTCGGTCAAGCCGAAGGCGGCGTAACCCGCTGCGGGCGACCACCCGGCCAGCGCGGTGATGACGGACAGTTCAAGCGGCCAGACCGCCGCGCGGGCCTTTTCGCCCGAGGCGTCACCAGCGTGCGCCTGCACCAACACCACCGACACGCCTTGCGTGACGTCATGGCTGACCGCCCCCACCCGTCGCTGGAATTGGGCGTTCAGGCCGGTTGCCACAACGAAGGCGGCAGGCAGCCGCGTCGGCAGGCGGCGTTCCGCCACCAGCTTGGCGAAATCGACGTCGCCCTTGACGTCGATCAGTTCGGGCACATGGTCGCGCAGACGTTCTTGCACCCGGACGGCCAGATCAATCGGCGTGAAGGTCATGCCGTCCCCCCAATGCCCGCCGCGTCCGCCAACCAGTCTCTGGCGATCTCGGCCAACACGGCCATGCCGCGTTCGGATTGGCCAAGATACGGGCGGGCGGGCATGGCGACGTCGTGCGCCTTGACGGTGTGGGTTTCGCTGTAATTGGCCTTTCCCTTCTTGGCGAAGCGCCAATCGGCAAAGGTCCGGCTTGACTGCCAATCGGCATTCGTCGTGTCGCCCCGGTGATGCCAGTACAGCGTCTGTTGCCGATCCGGCTGATGGATGGCGCCGCCGAATTGATGAATGGCGGCGTAGACCATGTTGGTGCCAACCGCAAAGCCGGTCGGATCGACCCGGCTGCTGATCGACTGGCGCAGGCGCGCCGTGTCGGTCAGGGTCTCGCCATGTTCCGCCAACGCCCGGAAGGACGGTGGCCAAGGGTGGCCGTCGGGGTCGGTTTGTGTCTCGAAACGTTCGGCGACATCCTGTTCGACCTGCGCGGCGAGTTGCTCCATCAAGCCCGTCAGGTTGCGGCCCGCAGCCTCAAGCCCGTCCAGCATGCGGCGCAAGTCGGCGTCGTCGATGCGCAGGGATGCGCCGGTCGCGGTGGTCATCACCAAGCCTTGAGGTTGTCGCGACCATAGAGCGCCGGTGACGCCGTCACGACGATCCCAACCGGCGCGGCAGCCGGAACCGGCGCGCCGCCAACGTCGAGGGTGACGGCGCCGGACGCGATGTCGCGCAAACAGCGCATGGCGTCCTGCTGATCGCGCATGATTTTTTCCGGCGCGGCGTCGATGTGCAGGGCGGCCAAGACCAACCGCGCGGCAATGTCCGTCAACAATGACGGGACCACGGCCAAGGGCAGGCTGTAGCGGCCCGACAGATAACCGTCGATCACGCCGTCGGCTGAGGCGATGGCTTGGTCAAGCACCGCGTCAACGATGGCGGCGGCGTAGGGCGATGTCCGGTCGGTCAACTCACGCAACCGGGCTTCGGTGTAACGGGCCGTCAGATCGGCGCGGGTCACATAGGGCATGGTCGTCGTGCCTTGCGCTGGATGGTCTGACGTTGGGCGGCGCGCCGCCCCACGTCAGCGGGGCTTAACTGGCGGCGGGTTTGGCCGGTTTCGCGTTTTTGCCCTCCGGCTCGGCGGACGGGGCGGGGACCGGGTCAACCGCGATCACAATGAGTTGCGGTTCCCCCATCAGCGCCTCCAACTCCTCTTCGGTGAAGGTTCCGGCCAGATGATGGGTCTGGACCGCCGGGTGATGAACGCCGCAACGGCGGAAGCCGTCCGCCGGGCGCGCGACGATGATGAGATCCTTGTCCATTCTTGAGCGTTCCTTCAACCGAGCCACGGCACGACGACGAGTTGGGCTGTGCCTGCCCAAACGTTGGTTTGAGCGAACTCGGCGTTCGTCGCCTTAAGAATGGCCAAGCCACGCGCTTCGTTGCTGGGGCCGCAGACCAGATGGGTGCCGCTCGTTTCGAGAGGGTCGCCATAATCCCGCTTGAACAGCCCCATGGCGGCGCGGGCTTCCTGGTAGCTGTCCTTGTCGAGCGGCGCTTTTGACCCAAAGGCCAACTGCCAGAAGCCGTAACCGACGTTGCAACGCCCGTCCGTGCCATAGCGGTAGGCGTTACGGTCGAACACCACCTCATCCGTGGGCGCGTCCATACGCGTGAAGTCGAAGTTCTTGCGGGACTGGAAGACGATGGGTCTGAGGGCGCGGGACAGATCCATCAAGAACCAGGGCGCTCCGCTGCCCGCTTGCATATTGCTGACGGACCCCATGCTGCCGTCCTCGTTGATGACAGGATGGTCGGTGTCGAAAAAATATTGACCATCCCAGCAACGGGTTGAGAACCCATCTTTCAACAATTGGAAAACCAACTTGTTGGGGAAGCGGGCGCTTGATTGCCCGATCTCCTTGATAACCGGCATATAAATGCCATACTTATCGTCTTCAATTTTGTAACGATCAACGCCAACGGTCAATTCCCAAGGCTTGTTTTTGATCGTGTAATCGGCGGTGTCCAGAGAATGGATGACGCGCGGCCCAATCCACTCGCGGATGCCGGGCAAATCCTTCATCCAACCATAGTCTTCCGCTGCGCCCGTCGAATTCACCACCATGGCAACGGTGCGCCAAGCGTCAGCGCCAACCGTGGCGCTAAAACCGCTTTGAAAGGCGGTTTGGAAGCCGGTGAACAGGGCTTGAAGGTTCGGACGGGTAAGGTCCATGGGAGGCGGCTCCTTTACAGCTCGATCCAGACGCCGAGCGCGTCCACGTTGCGGATGACGCCAGCGGCGGGTCGGACCCCGCCACCGTCGGTCTTGGCCACCGTCTGGTCATCGACGGCGTAGGCGATCTTTCCATAGTCGCCCAGCGCGATGGCGTCGCCGCCGCCGCTGTTGGCGAAACGGAACACGCCACGGTCGATGGCGACGCTGGTCGGCAAGCCCGCCAATTCGGTCGAGGCGCGATGCCGCGCGCAGCCCAGCATGGTGATGGACGTCTGCGCCGCCGCCGGAACGGCCAGCCCGCCCGACGTCTGACCAACCAGCGACCCGGCGTAGACCGTCGTCGCGGGCGCCAGTTCACGCGCCAGATGATGGAAGCCGTTGGTTTGCGGCGTGTTGCGGTCGTTGGTGAGCGCGGTCATGGATCAGCCCCCCGTCCGCGTGGCGGCCAGCGTCGCCTTATAGTCGCCTTCCGAAATCCCCATGGCCGCGCAGACCGCCTTTTGTTCGGGCGTCAAATCGCCGGGGGCCGGGGCGCTCACCCCACGCTGCCCCGGCTGGAGCATCGGCACGGCGGCGGAAACCAATCGGTTGAACAGCCCTTGATCCGCCGCCGCCAAAGCCAACAGCTCCGCCCGCTGCGCCGGAACGAACTTGCCAGCGGCGATAACCGCGTCGACGGTCTCGGCCAGCTTGTCGCCCTCCAGCGTTTTCAGGCGGCTGGACAGGGTGGCGACCTGCGTTTCCAACAGAGTGGCCGCCGTCGCGTTGGCCTTCAACGTCGCGACGGCGGCGGCGATGTCGATGCCGCTGGCCGTGCTGGCCAGACCAGCGGCGGACGCGATGGCTTTGACCTGATCGGCGTTGGCTTTCATCGCGGCGACCGCGTTGACGATCTCGTCAACCGACGCGCCGCCCGACACCCCGGCGGCGGCGCACAGCGCAGGGGCGGGCGCGGCTTTCAACGCCGTCACGGCGGCCAGGGCGGCGGTTTGATCGGCGGTTTTGGGCAGGCCAAGCGCCTCCAAAAGCGCGGCGAGGGTGGGATCCATGAATTCTCCAACAGCAGCGGATGCAAGGGCGGTGAGTTGCGGCAGCGCCGGGCGGTTGACCAGGGCCGCGCCAAGGATCCGGGTGATGACCCGGTCAGCGCCGTGCAGAAAGGACGGCGACAGAAAGCGATATTCTTTCGACGCGATGGCGCGGGCGCCCGCGTCGGTCCATTCAACGTCAGCCCAGATGCCGTCGGGCGCAGCCTCCATCTTAGTGATCCAGCCCGCCGCCGGGGCGGCGCCACCCTTTGGCGCGGCCAGATCGGCGGCGTGGTCATAGTCGATGGGCAGAACGCCATGCGGGGCGGCGGCCAACGAGGCGCGAACCACCGCGCCCGCGTCCGCCAAAACCCAGGCCCCGCGCCCGTCGTTCGGCGTGACGTCGCCGGGCGGCAACAATTGGATGCGCCGGGGCGGCGTTCCCGTCGTCGCGACCAGATCGGTGATGACGCCGCAGGTCGCGACGACGTCCGACGATGCGGCGCATTGTGAGGATTGGGGGGAGGGGCAAGTCGTCATGCCGCCATTCTGGCGTGGGCAGCCGCCTCAAGCAGCGGTGCGAGTTGCAGGGGGATTTTCCCGCAATCCGGCTGTGATCGGCGATCTGGGGGCGGACCCGCCCGGCGGAATGGCCCATGCGCAGATTTAAAGCGTTTTTTAAACCGATCCGGGACGCGTCGGGTGTCAGCGCACCTGATCCGGGCCAAAACGCATCAGGGGGCCGTCTGACGGCTTTACCCGGATAAGCGGGATGCCTATATTCAAGGGAGCCGCCGGACGACCGGGCAAACATCGCAACCGGCTCGCCGATCCCGCCCTTGAGCGGGTACGGAATACGGGGTGGGGTGGCGTCACCTCCCGGCGGCTACACCACGCCTTCAATGACGTCATACGCGCCCAAGTTTCGCAGCGCCTGCGGATCCATCAGGTACGCCGTATGAACCGGATTGGTCACGATCTTTGTGCGCGCCGCGCCATCCGCCGACCGGCCTTTGCGCGGCACATCGACGAACACCACGATTTTGCCTGTGCTTTTCGTCCCGCCCGACGGCGCGTCGAAAAGATAGATCAATTGCGCCAGCTTTTTATCCCATAGGATCGCGCGCGGCCTTGCCAGATGTTCGGGCAGGCGGCGCATGGCCGCGTCGTCAATGCGAATGCCGTCAATGGCGTGGGCTTCGCGTTGCGCGTGCGCCAGTTGGTGATCGCTGGCGGTGATGGCCGCGCTTTGCGGCTTGATCCCCTTGGCGTCCAGATGGGCCAGGACCGGACGGGACAGCATCCCCACGATCCGTTGCTCCCCACGCGGGCGCAACAGGTCGATCCCGTCATACCAAGCGGCGAAGCTGTCGGCGAGCGGCCCGGCGTAACGGTTGGGGTTGATGGCGGCAAGCGCGATGTCGGGCGGCAACACCGCCGCCTTGTCCATCAACTGGCGCGCCGCCTCCGCCGCCCGCGCCGCCTTGCCCTTGTGATAGGCGAAGCCGGGATCCACGCCTTGCGGAACCTCCATCACCTCGCCGGTGCGGCTGTTGGTCCAGGGCTGCGGGGCCAGCGCGGGCGGGTTGGCCGTGACCGTCCAACCGTTGCGGTCCAGATCGCGGGCTGAAAGCTGTTGCAAGGTGCAACGGCAATGCCAGCCGCAGGGCGGGCTGCGGCTGTCCCACCAGGGATCGTCCACCGGCAGGATGGTGCCGTTCCACGCCCGATGATCCGCGCGCGTCCGGTCATCCTTGACCGCGACGTAACGCAGGAAGGGCCGCGCCGCTTTCAGCCGTTCGATCCGCTCCCACTGACCGGCGGCCATCGCCATGCGGACGTTGACGTCAAAGATGGTGCGCAAACGGCGCGGGCTGCCCAACTGCACCATCTTGGTTTCGCCGGTCAGCGGATCGGTTTCCGCCGCCCGGCCCCACCAGCCGCGCGCCTTCAACAGCGGCTCCAGCCCCAAGCGCCACTGGTCAAAGGACTGGCCGTCCTTCAAGGCCGTGACCAGCGACGCGTGAACGTCGGCCAGCAGATCGACCAGCGTCATCTTGGCGATGGTGAAGGACAGGGCATGCTCGGCCTGCCACACATCCTGCCACGCGAAGCCGACCCGGTAGCCCTTGGCTTCCAGGAAGGCTATCGCCTGTTCGGGCGGCAGGGGGTTGAGCGTGAGCGTCATCTACGCTTTCGTCTCTGCTAAAGCCGCCGCAATTCTTGAGGCGGCTGTGTCAAAAATTTCAGAAGACATTTCAATGCCGATAAAGCGTCGGCCCGATTTTATTGCAGCCACCCCAGTTGTTCCTGACCCCATGAATGGATCAAGGATGACGTCATTCAAGCCGGTGACGTTCAACAGGTCAACCATG
This sequence comes from Azospirillum sp. FG154, assembly GCF_057809575.1. Classification (NCBI taxonomy): domain Bacteria; kingdom Pseudomonadati; phylum Pseudomonadota; class Alphaproteobacteria; order Rhodospirillales; family Azospirillaceae; genus Azospirillum; species Azospirillum sp. FG154. The sequence goes on from NZ_JBMDKF010000027.1 coordinate 15,930, forward strand.
AGCGCCGTTGGTTTTCCAGTGATGTGGTGCTTGTCGGCGAGCCGTATGGGATGGCGAAAAACGCCCGGAAAGCATGGGGCGTCAGGTTGTGGCCGATGCGGTCCATGACTGGCCCATAGGAGATATTCCGCTTGGTGGCGAAATCTCCCTCTATCGGGCCGACAGCACTCGGTTTTGTCCCAGACAACCGCGCCCCGCCAGATGAGACCGGCGGCTTGGATAGCGTCCGATGACGCTGGAAATTGTCGCCAGTCGGTGAAAGCGAGAAATAGGCCACCGGGTTTGAGCGCTTGATAACAAAGAGACGCCCAAAGGGTGTACCAAAACGTATAGCCCCGTTGATCGCGATTATCCCCCAGAAAGTCCGGGTAACGACCAGCCTTCTTGTCGCCAATGATGTACTTCTGGCTGGTGCTGCCCATTCGAGCGCTGCGGAATTGTCCGCCGCTGGAGTAAGGTGGATCAGTGATGACATGATCCACCGCGCCAGATCCAAGCGCTGGGATGATGTGGAGCGCGTCACCACGCAGTAAGATTGCTGCGCCGTTGCCAAGAACGACAGGCGCGAAACGGTCAAGCGCGGCGTCCATGAGGTCTCCCTTTCGAGTCGGACGCTCTTGGGCGCTCTTTTGGGGGGTTCTTGACCCTCACATGGTTCATCGTGCCGCAACGCGAGCACTTTATTTCCAGCATTTCTGCGGTCCCACGCGCCAAAAGCTTGGCGCAAGAACCGCAACGGATTTCCTCCATTGGAGTTACTGCCTATTGTGCCCGTCCTCCAGCGCTGGAGAGGCGGGATGACCGTAAGACGGCCTATTGCGGTCGTGCGAGGTTCTTTCTCGCGGTTCGGGCTGTTGACGCAGCCCGGCCCCCGCCGGTCGTCCGACAGGGAATAAAACTCATCCATTGACGGCGCCAACCTTCGCCGCCACCCGCGCCATGAACTGGCCGCGCGCCAAGGCGTCCCGCAACGCGGCCATATGGTCTTCACCGGCGACGACGGCGAGACGCGCCACAAAGTCGCCTGGCCCGCTCGCCTGTTCGGCGGCGGCCAGGACGGCGGCGACAAGCGGCGACGCCAGCGGCTGCCAATCAGCCAGCAGTTCATCCACCAGTCCGTCCACCGCGTCAGGACCGGCGGCGGCGGCTTGCGCGGCCAAGGCCGGAACGTCCGGCGCGGGCGGTTCGGCCAGAGGCGGGGCGCTGGGCGGCGCGGCGGGTGAAGCAACCGGCGTCGGCCCGTTGGCCATCAGCAGTTCGTCGCCTTCGTCCGGGTCGGCGAAGCCAAAAGCGTCACGCACCTCGCTGGCCGACACCTTCATGCCCAACGGCACCAGCGCCTTCAACGCGTCCAAGCGCAGTTTCAAATCGGTCTGATCGGGCCGACCGATGCGAATGGTTGGATAGGCGGCGCGCGCGCCCATGTTCAGCATGACCAGCGGCGTCACCAGATCACGCTTCAGCGTCACCGCCAACTGACGGGCGTCGGCCCGTTCGATGTCCTCTTGGACCTGCCGGTGTTCTTGCCCGACCGCGTGGCCCCCGGCGATGGCGTCGGTGGTGGCGGTTTGGCCCAGCACCAGCTTGCTGGTCTGGCGCTCGAAGAACTCCACCAGACCTTGGAAGACGGCGGCGTTGGCGGACGCCTTGCTGGCTTCGACGAACTCAAGGCTCATGGATTGGGGGATGATCGCGGCGGCGTCCGCCGCGATGTTCCGCACCGCGCGCAGCAGCGCCGCCATGTCCTCTTTCGACGCGCCTTGGCCGTAGCGACCGACCCGGATCGGCTGGCCATAGGTTTCGACGAAGGACAACCAATCCTTGGTGCCAAGGCTGGTGAACAGCCAAGCCCAGCAAGCCGGACGGGCCAAGCCGCCCCGGATTGGGATGCCCGATTTTGTGCGGGGGCGGTGGATGATGTATTTGAACGGATCAAGGTCGCGGCCCTCGGCGTATCCCGCCTCGCGCAGCCGCAAGGTGGTTCCATCGGCGCGGTCGAACTGGAACCAGCGCGGGTCGCGCCAGACGATGCGCGCGGGGAGCCACGGTTGCTTGGCGGTGTCCCAGACGATTTCAGCGACGGCGTAGCCCTTGCCGATGCCGTCAAGAAGATCGTAAAGGACGTCGGCGAAAGCGTCGTCGGCGATGGCCAGACGAACCAGATCGGCGGCCTCAACGTCGTCGGGCTTGTCGCTCGCCGCCTCCACCGTCACGTCCAATTGGGACACGGACAGGCGTCGCGTGCTGAGAACAGCGCGGTAATGGATGAATTTTTCTTCAATGTCTTCGGCCAGCGCCAGATAGGCGGCAGGGTCGCCCTGTTCGGCGGCCAGCAGGATCGAACCCAATCGCGTGGGCGTCAGCCCCATGGACGGATGGTCGGCCAAAACGCTGCGCACGCCGGTGACGGTGGGGCCGGACAGCTCTTCGGTCAGCACCTCGCGCACGATGGGCTTGCCGGTGACGGGGTCAAGGATTGGGGACGTTACGCGGATCGTGGCCATGTTCAATACCCTCCGGCGGCGAAGCCCCGGCCATTCATATCGTCGTCGGGGAAGTCCGGCAGGTCGCTATGGCGGGTGGCGTGACCAGTGCGGACAGGGGCATAGCCATAGTCCTGCTGCGGCAGGCGGCTGGCGTAATGGGCCAACACAGCGGCGATGCCCGCGTCGCCATGGCGCTTGTTGCCGTCGGTTCCGGTGGTGCGCGCCTGTTGCCGCTTCAACTGGGCGACGCCGTCGCGCATCTCGAACTGGCCCAAATCGACCAGGATGTCGGCGTCCTTGGGCAGCAGAATGGACGCGCCTTCCAGCGCCGCTTTGAAGGGCGGCATGTTGACCCGATACCATTCGGTTGAAAATTTCACCTCTTCAACACGATCCGGGCCGAATATTTGCCGCATCCGTTCGGCCAAGCTGGCCCCGTTGCCGCCCGCGTCGATGGCCGCGCGGACAAAGCGCGGCAGCCGGTCCAGCACATAACGCACGATCAGCTTCTGCTCTTCGTCCGGCACGTTGCGCAGCTCGAAGACGAAGGCGGCGCGCAAGGTCAGATCGGACATGATCTGGGCGGGCCAGCCAACCGACGCGTCGCGCAAGCGGGCGTAATCATGGCCATAGACCGACATGCGGGCGGGGTCCAACGCATCCAGAAGCGGCTTGAGGTTTTGGTGGCACCAATCAAGCGCGACGGCGCGTCGGGCATAGTCCGGCAAATCGACAAACCCCGCTTCGCATTCCCAGCGAAGCACAGGAATGTCGGGCGACATGCGGGCGACGATCAGATCACGGGGCAGCCAGACGCCGCCCTTGTTCTTCGGGATCACCCGCAACTCTTCGTCGGCGGCGTCGCCATAGCTGGCGTAAATATCCGCCGCCCAAGCGTCTTCGGCGGCCTGCGACCAAGCCTCGCCCTTGACCAACTGGATCCGCTTGAAAAGCCCGTCTTTCAACGCGTCGTCGAAGGTGACGCGCAGGACGGCGTAGGGCTTTTTGCCCGACCGGCAATCCTCGACCAGTTGGGCGAAGGGGTGGGCGGCGCCATTGTGCGTGCTGATGACCGCCACCCTGCCGCCCCAAATCAACAAGGCCATGGCCGATTTCAGCAGTTCGGTCAGATCATCGTGGAATGCGGCTTCGTCGATGATGACATAGCCCTGGCGACCGCGCAGGCTGCGGGGTCGCGAAGCCAAGGCGACGATCTCAAAACCGCTGGCGAAGCTGATGCGAAACGCTTTGATCCCGTCGTCGGAACCGTCGTCGAACAGTTCTTCTTGCACCGCCGTGCAAACCCTGTCGAACAACCGCGCCCACGCGCCAGCCGTGTCGATGAACTCGCGCGCCATATCCAAGTTGTAGCCGATGTAAAGCGTGTCCATGCCCTTCGCCGCTTTCTCGGCGGCGCTGGTCAGAACCGCGTCGGCGGCAATCGCCCATGTGTAGCCAATGCGCCGTGATTTCTCGACCACAACGACGGTTGACAGCGCGGTGGTCTCCAACAGGGCTTTCTGATAGGCGAGCAGAAGATCCAGCGGTGGGCCGCCGTTGTGGCCGATCTTGGGGATCTCTGTTGGCAGGCGTTTGCGCTCAACCAGCGGCGCGGTCATGACGTGGCCTTCCGAATGCCCAGGAAATCGGCCTTGATGTCGGCGATGACCGCTTGGGAAAGCCCCTTGCGCTTTGCCGTCGCTTCCATGGCGGCAATGGCGTTCTTGTCCGCTTCCGCCCGCAGGCGCAGGATCAGTTCGGCGTCGGTTTTGCGGGCGGATGTCAGTTTCTGGATGGAACTGGTGACGAACATCACCTGTTCAGGGTCCAGTTTTGCCCCTTCGCCATCCTCGCCGCTCATCAGATCGAAAACCAGCGATTGGGCCATTTCGATGTTGAGGCGGGCAATCTTGGTGTCGGGTTCATCGCCAAGCTGGCGGACCAACCCTTCGGCCATGGCGCGCGACCGACGCAGGCGTTCACCGACCTTGTCCATGGTCTGGATGTATCGACCAACCGCAGAGCGCGACACGTCAAGGTCATGGCGACCCTCCGTGCGGAGCGCTTGAAGCTTGGACAGCAGCTCGTCGATGGTCCAACCATCCTCGCGCAGGCGGCCCAGCTCTTCGCGGATTTCTTTCGGCAGCCGGTCGATGGTCGAGCGCGGGGCCATGGATCAGCCCAGCGACGGCAGCTTGACGCCGGGCAACGGCGGGCCAAGGCGCTTCAAATGGTTGTCGCCGATGGTTCGCAGTTCGGCGACCAGCACCGGGCCGACCTCTTCGGTGCCGATGGCGTTCAAGCTGGCCAGATACGCGATCTGCTGCGCCACCTGTTCGCGGGTGACGTGGTGGCCCAGGGCGTTGACGGCGCTCTGGATGATCGACGCGTTCGCGCGCCCGCCCGGCGCTTCGGCCAGCACGCGCAGAACGCACAGGCGCAAATCTTCAGTCAGGTGCTTGGCGAAAGCGTTCATGCGTTGGTCCTCCCCAACATGAAATCTTCGATGCGCCGCTGGCTGGCGGCGACCGTGGACAAGAGCTGCTGCTGAACGTCGGCCTGCCCTTTGACCGCCAGAACCAGATCGCGCAATTCAATGAAATCGCGTTGCGTCGGCAGATGCTTGATTTCCTGTTCGATCAAGGCGACCCGCGTCGCCAAGTCGGAGAACTCTTTGCGCGGGACGAAGGCGGTGCGCAAAGTCCACAAGGCCCACGCCAGCAAGAGGTTGAGCAGCAGGGTCAACCCCCAACCCCATTTCCACAGATCGTCCAGCATCACGGCCTCCGCTCAAATCGTTCCTGGCATCCAATGCAGCGGATCGCCGCCGGGTAGGCGGATCGCCGTTCCGGTGGAATGGCCGTTTCGCAGTCGATGCAGTCAGCGGTTCCTTGCTGCGTCAGCCGCCCCCGGACAGCGGCGATCCCCGCTGTCCGGTCCTGCGCGCTGCGCTCCTCTCCTTCGTCGGCGAAATCCACGGAGACCGCCCTTACAGCCCGACGCCGGGTTGCGTCAGGATGTTCCCACCGGCGCCCAAAGGGGCGACCAGATCGACCCGCCCGGTCAGGCGTTCCCGCAAGCCGTTGGGGTCAATGTTCAGTTCCTTCAGCAGGCCGGGCATTTTCGGGGCCAGATAGGCGGCGGCGACCGCCACCAGTTCGGAACGGGTTTTGAATTCGGTCAGGGTCTGGCCCTGCTCCAGCGCCTTTTCCCGCGCGTACATCAGGGCATAGGTCATGCCCTGTTCCAGGCGATCCACCAGAATGCTTTCGCGGCGCAGGTGCAGCAGGGCCGCGCCGCGTTTGATCGCCCAGCCCAACAGCCCGGACAGGCCGAGGAACAGATAGTCGATCAGGGACGCATACAGCTCCTTGGGCAAAGCCACGCTGTAAAGCGTGTCAGCGGCGACCGCAGCAAGCGGCGCGGCCAGAACGATCAGGGCGGGAGTGGCGCACAGCGCCCGTGTGAAAGCGCGCAAAGCGGTGTTCCTTACAGGAAGGGCGCAACCAAGCGCCGGTAGGTGGTGACGAAATCCTCCGCGCGACCCTTGCCCTTGGCCGTGTTGTAGACCTGCTTCCAAACACGCCCATGCCCCTCCAAATCGCCGGGCGCCGCAAGGCGGACGGACGAGCGGTAGTAAAGCAAGCGCGCCACCGCCGCCGCATAGGCGAGGTTGGTGCAAAGCTGCATGGCTGGCGCTGGCCAATCTGCGGCCAACCCCCGCAGCCGCGCAGCCAGCGACGGGCGGTAACGCAAGAAATTGTCGTGCAGATCGTCGAGGCTGGCCGGTTCGATTTGAAACAGGCCGTAAGCCGGACCAAGAACCCGGTCGCCGGACCCGGTGATCTGGTCAAGGGCGCGAAAGCCGCTTTCAACGGCGGCGGTGCCAAGCAACAGCTCGACGGCGGCTTCGCCGTCGATCCCTGGAACATCAGGGCCGGACAGGACGGCAAGCGTCGGGCGCACCACGAACAGCGAGAGGTGGCGGACGGACAGGCCGGGCGGGGTGGCGGAGGAAGCGTTGTTCATGCCGCCAGTATCCGCGATGACGGACGGCGGGTTTACCCCTGGAGTTGCGGGTGGGTGGCCCGGTTCGCGCGCGTCAAACCCGACGCGCCTCCTCATCCAATTCTCGCAGATCGCCGACGGTCAGCTTGCCGGTTTTGACGGCGGCCAGCATCAAGGGCGGTTGGCGGGCGAGAAACGCCTCATCGTTCTCGACCACCGCCACAGGGTCGGCGGGCGGCGGCGTCAGCTTGTACACGCGACCGCAGCAGGGGCAACGCAGCGACACCGCCTGCGGTTCCGGGAACGCTGGGCGCAGATCGTCGATCAGCCGATCAACCGTTTTTCCACTCAACGCCAAGGCCCGCGCGATGGGACGGGACGTCCAGCCCGCCACACGCAACTGGCGGGCGTTGTGGTGGGTGATCGACCAGCGCCCGGTGGGAACCGGGTATTCCATGCCGCCAAGCCGGGACGCGATCATCTGCGCCGCGCGACGTCCCAGCGCTTGCACCAGCGGGTGATCGTCGCGCAGTCGGGCCAGCTTGGGGATGTACAGCTTTCTGTCGCCAAAGACCGACGCGAAACGAACGGCGACGCCGTCGCCGCACAGCCGCTGCACTTCGGCCAGAACCCCCGGAAGATTGCGGATCGGCAAGCGCGGAATTTGGCTCATGACGGTTCCCCCGCGCGGTCGTTCCAGCGCTTCAATTGTTCGATGGCGTTCCCCGCGTGCGGCGGTTGCAGCCATTGCAGAGCGTCAACGCCAAAGCGGCTTTTCAGCCAGGCGCTGAGACCGCCCTCGCTGCGGTCCTTCACCAACCCAGCGGCGGCCAAAGCAAGCCACATCGCCCGCACCTTGCGCTGTTGCGCGGTCAGCGTCGGGCGAACCGGGCGTCCGCGCTTCGCCCCAGCCCCCAACCCCTTGAACATGGTGATGAGCGCGGCGCGCTCCCGCTGGCTTAAATCACCCGCGCTGTCGCTGCGACCGCCGGAGACCTGCGCGACCCGCGCGCGGTAACACTCTTCGGTCAACGCCAGTTCCTTCCGCATCGCGTGGATCGCCGCAAGGTCACGGCGCCGGGCATCCTTCACGCCGGATGGTTTGACGTTTTCAGTCATGTCGGCTCCTTGTCGGCGGTTCCACCGGATGGTTTGACGTTGGCCGGATCGCCCTTGCACTTCGGGCAGACGCGGCCTTTCAGTTCGACGGCGGGGCTGCGGGCGGGCAGCCAGTCCGTTTCGTGGCCGCAAACGCCACAACGCAGCGTCACGACGCCATAGCGGCCCGCTCCATCGGCGTTTCCCGCGTCGCACACATGCAGGGTGCGCGGTTTGGGCGTGCCTGGACGGCGCGGCTTGGGGAACAGGTCGAGTTGCTTGGCCATCAGCGCCGCCTCCGCTCAACCGCGTCGTTGAAGCGCGCGGCCATGTCATGACCGGACACGCCCGCGTCGCGGCACAGCTCCACCGCCAAGTCGATCAGCGCGCACGGATCCGTGTCGAGCCGCAGCGGTTGCGGGCGGTTGCCCGCGCTGGTGACGACGCCCGACAGCACGCCGACCAGCTCGGCCCGGAAGCTTCCCACCGCCGCGTCGCCCCGGCGCAGACGGCGCAGAGCGGCTCCGGCGGCAATCGCCAGCTTGACGTCGCTCATCGCTGGCCCTCCGGTTGGACGGCTTGCCGCAGGATGTCGGCGAGGCTTGGCAAGCCCCGGCCCATCGGGCGCTCGGGCAGACGCGCGGGCAGCCCGCGCGTCGGGCGGAGCGTCCGAACGGCGGCGCCGTCGATCAGGAAGGCGATCTGTCCGTGGTGGCCGGGCAACCCGGCCACCAGCAACACAGGAACCGCCCCATCGTCGTACAGATCAATGGACAAGGCGATGGTCACGGCGCTTCTCCAATCTCAAGAAGAACGGCAAGAGCGTCGCCGCGACCTTTGGCGGTCAATGCGTAGGGGACGCCTTCGCGCAGACCAATGGCTGGGGTGAACATGGCGGCAAGGCCACGGCGCAGAAGCCCTTTCAACGCCGGGCTTGACTCGTCGAAAAACCACGTCACATCGCCGACCTCCGCATCCTTCAGCATCTCCACCAGAAGAGTTTCCTCAGAAACCGTCAGACCAGAGACCGCGCGGCGGGTCTTTTTCCCCGCCATCTTCGGCTTCCTTGGTTTCCTTCCCTTCCAATCAGCCAGCCGGGCGCGATAGTTGCGGGCCTTGACGAAGACGGCCCAGGCCGCGACTTCGGGTTTGAGGTGGTCGCGGATGCGATCCAGGTCCGCCTGTATCTCGGCAAGGTCGTCGCTGTGGGCGGCGTAGATTTGACGCTCGTAGACCAGGGTCAGCGCCAAAGCTTCGACCGTCGCGCCCTTGGCGATCTCGCGGGCGAGGGCGTGCAGCAGCGCGTGACCTTCCTGATGGCGAGACGATGCCGCTTCCAAGAGGAACAAGCTGGCCTGGACACAGCGGTCGCCTTCCTGGATTGCAAACATGGCCTCGTAGATCAGGTCGCGGGGCAGCGGGGCTGTCATGGCATCAGCCCTTCCATGGCGCGGGTCAGGCGGTCATCGACCGGCCACGACGGTTCGACTTCCCAGGGATTTACGGTCCAGTAGGCGGCGGACACCGCGCGCAAGGTCAAGGCGGCTTGCGCCAGCGCGCGGTTGGTCGGATCGGCTTTGGCCGCCGCCTCCACGGCGGCGATCTGGGTGTGGATGGGGTACAGGGCCATGGCGTCAGTCCCCCTTTTGCGCGCAAGCCCGCAAGGCCGCCGCCAACCGCTGGCAGAATTCGATCAGCACTCGCTCGTTGTGGGTCAGCAGCGACTTTTGCGGGTCGGGCAGTTCGTCGGCTTCGGCAAGCAAAGCCGGGATGTCGGAATGAGGGTTGCTCATGCGGACCCCTCCGGCGGCTGACCAAACCTTGCGTCAGCAAAGGTTGAATTCGGTGCGGGTTTCCCCGCCGCCACAGCGTCACGAGCGGCGGCATCAATCGAAGCGGCCTGCGCCAACATGCAGGCCGCCCCGGCGATGAACTCCGAACGGGCCGACTGGATTTGATGAGCGGTGTCCAGCGACCGATTGAACGCGCGGAACAGCCCTTCCTGTGCGGCTTCGGTGCGCCGGGCCAGCCCCGCGCGGTCAATGCCATGGTATTCGGATGCCAGGATGACGCCGACGTCGGCCAGCAGCTTTTCCAGCGCCATCCAAGCGGCGTCACTCAGCCAAAGTCCTGTGGATTGCGGGATCTCAACGACAAGGGAAGGTTTGGGCTTCGCCATCAGACGGCGCTCCTCTTTTGGACGGCGACAATGGCCTTGGCCACGTCGGCGACGGTGTTGTTGCTGGCGATGACCAGAGACACGCCCCAGCGCAGCCGGATGTTGGCTTCCAGGGCGTCCATGGTCGGGGCGACCAGAACGGCGCTGACCAGCATCCGGGGCGTGACGGCGGCGATGGCCGCCTCGCCGGTGCGGCCCATCAACTCGCCGATGGTCTGGCGGAGCCAATGCATGACTTCGCTTTCCAGCGACGGCGAGGCGCTCCGTTCGGCCTCGCTGGCGTCGAGCGCGACGACCAAGGCGATGGCCGTGGCCGCCAGCCGGATCGCGTAGCGGCGAGCCGCCGGGTTGGGCGGCTGGGCGAACAGCAGCGACCGCAGGTCATCGACCTCACGTTCGGCGTCGATCACCAAGGTGCGCGACGCCGTGGGGTTGGCGGACGACGTCGCCGGGATCGCGCTTGCGACTTCCGACAGCAGGGCGGCCAGGGCGTGGCCGGATGAGCCGTCAAGCGCCTGTGGGTAATGGACCAACTCGACCTGGATCGTCAGGCCATCGGTTACGGCTTCGGTGTGATCCATGGCGCGCCTCACACACTGGCCAGATCGAGCGGGATTTGGACGTATTTGCCGTCCGGCGCGCGCTGGTAGACCCGCAGGTATTGGGCCTTGCCCGCCACCTCCAAGGCGTCGTCAATCGCGGCCATGGCCGCCTTCCACAGATGATGGTCGATGACCAGACGCTTGAGCCGCACCAGCTCGGCGACACGGACCCCGTCCTGATCGCCCAGCCCGAAAGCCGCGTTGATGAGGGCGCGGACCTCGTCGCCCGCGTCGGCGTCGGCCAACCAATCGTTCAGCGCCGTCTTGGCCGTCACGATGTTGGCGTTGACCGCCAGCCGTTCCTGAACCGCGATCTGAACCTTGAAGGCCCGGTCGTAACTGACGAAGGAGACATTTCCGGCCTTGCCGCCCGCCTTCACGCCATGAGCCGACGCCAGGGTGTCGATCAGCGCCTGCGCTTCGGCGAACGAGAGCGCTTTGAGCCGCGCCAGAGTCATGGACGTTGACAGAGCGGCGGTGACGACGGTGCGGACGAAGTCATCCTCCAAAAAGCGATGGGGCTTGACCATGCTTTCCAGCGTCAAAGTCTCGTCTTCGTCGCGCCAGTACACCTTGCCATTCAACACCTCGACGCTGGGCTTGGCGGCGGGCAACCCGGCCAGCGCCGCCAAGGCGGCGTCGGTGGCGGCGATCTCCTGCTCAGACAGCATGACCGCATGACGCCCGTGACGGCGGACGATGCTCAACATCGCGTGCAGATGCTTGGCTAGCGTCGGCGCGCCCGACGGCAGGGGGATCAACGGCACCTGGAACGGTAAAACGGATGATTGATCGGGCATGGCTTACCTCTTGGGGGAACGGGTGGTGACGGTCCCGCCGACGGCGAGACGCAGAGGGTTGAGCGCGACCGGCGGGACCGCCGGGCGGGTGAAGATCGGAAAGCGGTCGGCGGTCGCCGGGTCCGGCGGGCGGCGGGGCGATGACAGCCCGAACGCGCCGAACAGGGCGGCCTGGATGGCGGCGGCGCTCATGGGCCACCGACGATGCGGGTTGGCGACAGCGGCCCGGTGGGGCGGTGACGGCCCGTCAGGAACAGAACCGCGTGGGCCAACAGCAGCATTTGGCTGGTGACGCTGGCGTGGGTGGTGACGCCGCCCGCCACCAGCCGGGCGACGTGGATGGCCGCGTCAACCGACACCGGCGGCTCAACGCACAGCCAGTGACCATCCGTCGCCGGGGCGATGGTTGCGGTGGACAGATCGCCCGTGCAGGGATCGGCCAGCAGGCAGGTGTAGCGCCCGTCTGAGTGGTTGCGGATCGTCACCACGCGACGCGTGATGACATATCCAGCGGCCTGTCCGTCGGCGGGGATGTCGATCTCCACCAACGCGTCGGGCTGCGGCAGGACGCGGGCGGTCACGCGGCGTCTCCGCCTTGAGCGCCAGCCACACCCGGATTTCGGGCAAGCTCGCGGGCCGCAGTGGCGTTTTCGCGGAGCACCGTCACCAGCCCAGCCAACTCATCGGCGGTGTAGGGCTGATAGGGGCGAGCGACCGCCCTGCCTTGGACGGCTTCAGCCCGCTGGCCCAACCGGACGCCGCGCCGAAAATCCAACATGCGGAGCATGCGGCCAAGTTCAGCCATGCGACCGGCCAGAGCGGCGGTTTGCGCCGGGGCCTGTTGGGTCACAACCATTGATGCGATTTGGTCGGCGAGCGCGTCGAATGTGTTCGCGACCGAATTTGGCGCGATGTGGGTCATGGCTTCCTCCGCTGACAGGTTCGGCAAGCGTTTCTAAGCAGGCCGCCGAGAAGGGATCGGTTGCGGGTCGCCGCCTCCCGCTCTCTGGCGCAGCGCGCGTCGTCGATCTCGCCAAGGACCGGGCAAGGGGCGACCACGCCGAGTTTCTCGACCACCGCCTGTTCGATCCGCCCCAGCCCCGCGCCGTAGCGGGCGGATATGACCAGCGAGATGGCGGTCTTGCCGTAGCCGATGGCGGCTCCGGCGGCGGCCAAGCCGGATCGGTCGGCCAATTCGGCCAGAGCGATCACAAAGGACGGCGGCGCGCCGTTCCAAGCGCTGTTGGCTTTGGTCAGGTGCGCGGTCATTCGGACACCATCACGGCTAGCGCGCCCGTGTTGGGATCCCAGACACTTTTGTTGCGCAACACCTGTGGAGCGTCGGGGCCAGTGTTCATCGACGCGACCAAGCGGAAGCGGCCTTCCACGGGCTTGCTGCGCCCAACCGGCGCGACCAAGACTTCCAGATAGCCATAGCGGCGCAGCGCGTTGACATACTGGAGCGCGCCGCTTTCGCCGACGCGGGTTAGCGAGGCCAATTCACGCACCGTAAACCCACCGCGCAACGGCTTAAAAGCAGCCCACATGCGTTCAGCTGGCGTGGGCATCGGATCAATGTTGCCCCGTGAGAACCGGGGACAGCGGCGCCCGACGTCCCGGACCAACTGGTAAAGCGCACCCGTCTTCCCTCGGCGGCGCGGTTCAAGAACCGTCAACAGCCCTGCGCGGTAGGCGTTCTGGACAAAATTCGCCGCAAACCGCAGGTTCGGCACGTCAAGGTCGGCCAGCCGGAATGTTTTCAAACGGCGGATCTCGGCCCATACGATGCGCGCGCTGACCAGTCGTTGCGTTTTGACGGATCCAACCAGCTTGGCAGGTTTCGTCATGCGAACCGCCGAACGGCTGGCGCCGCGCCGGTGTTGATCCGCTGCCCCTCATACGCGGCGCAGTCGATGCTTTTCAGACCTTCGCCCGCCGCGAAGGCGGCGATGGCCACCAGGTTGACGGCCACACGTCCGGTCGAGCTGTAGGTCTGTTCCAACAGGCGGGACAGAAGGTCATCAGCGACCGTCACGCGGGGGCAGTAGAGCGCGGCCAACTGGCGCGCGTCATCCATGTCGCAGGGTTCGGCCTGCACGAAGTCGAGAATGCGGCGGTGGAACCGCTCGTAACGTTGCAGTTTCTGCGGCAAGCCCTCTTCGCCGATCAGCACGATGGACGCGGTGCCGGGGGCAGCCATGTCGTGCAGCGCCCGCACCTTGTCGATCATGTCCTTTTTCGCCAGATGGTCGGCTTCGTCGATAATCAGCGGGCGGCGGCTGGTCTCCAGCTCTTCGGAGATTTTTCCCGCCAGCTCGTTGTTGGTGGCGTGTGGGGGCAAGGCCAGCCCCATCGCGTCAACGATGGCGCGCAGCATGGCGCGTGGCGTCCAAAAATCGTTCGCCTCCACATAATAGGCCATGTGGTCCGACGCGCCGACCCAAGCGGCGGCGCGGCTCTTGCCATCGCCGGAGCGGCCATGGAAGACGCCAAGACCGGGCACGTCCGGGCTGCGGCCCTTCAGTTTCAAAACAAGTTCTTCCAACAGCGTCAGATTGCGCAGCGGGGCGAACGAGGCGGACTTGCGGGATCGGGTGATTTTCGGCATGGTCTGGTCTTCTCAGTTCGTTTTGGTTTGGACGGCTCGCGCGCCCCACGCGCGGGCCGTTCGTTTTTGCAGGCCGGTCATTCGACCGCCCGGATAAACCCGGCCTTCCGCGCCGCGTCGTTCTTGCGGGCGCGATACCAAGCGGCGGTTTCGATGGTGTGGAGCCAGTCGAGATCCTCGGCGCTTACCTCCGCGTCGGCGGCGATCCGCGCCTCGATGTCCTGCGCGCGCCTCCACCAGCGATCTTCGGGCTTTTCCACCGTCGCCACCGGCGCGGCGATCCTTCGGGCGATGTCCGCCGCGCGCGCCGCTTCGCGGTCGTCGCGCGGGCGAGGCGGCGTGGGCAAGGCCGCGCGGGCGGCGTCCTGCGCGGCGATCAGACCGGCGTACGGTTGGACGGTGGACGGCGGCGGCGCGGCGCTGGGCAAGGCTGTGACGCTGGCCGTCGGCTTGCCGATCAGGGCGTCGGCCAAATCCTGTGGCCGGAACTTTGTTTTTGCGGCGCGGACCGCCGCCCTCCCTGCGGCGATGAGCCGCTTTTGCAGTTCGACCGCTTCGGCAGCCAGCGCCGCGCGCGACAGACCCGCGCGTTCCGGGTTTTCCGCAATGCACAGGAAGGCGAAGGGGTCGGCGTGGTAGACCCACACGCGGCCCATGTCTTCGGGGTCGAGCCGCACATCAAAACGGTCGCCGGTGCCGATGTAAGGGATCAGGTCCGGCGCCCAGAATTCCGCGCCCTCCACCCGGATGCCCTTTTTGCCGACCGTGCGGGTGCCGCCATCCGGGGCAGGCATCAACAGCAGGTCAAGCTGGCGCTCATCAACCAGCCGGGCTTCGCGACCAGCGCAGGCTTCCGCCAGGGCGAAGGGGGTGCGGTCGCCCAAGCCCTCATGCGGGCTGTGCTGGTAGACGTTGCCCACCCACTCATCGGCCAAGGCTTGCAGTTCCGGGCCGGTCAGGCGGGCCTTGAAAACGTCGGCGTCAGCTTCGCCCATGCGCGCCGCGAAAGTTTCACGCGACCGGATCGCCTGACGGGCGGCGACGTTGTGGCCGGTGTAGCCGGGCAGCAGCGGCATGAACCCATGCTGGACCGTGCCTATGGCGCGTTCGACATGCGGCTTTTGCTCGGGGCAGTAGGGCGTGCAGGTCGGATGCCGCGCGCCAAGCAGGAAATAGGCGCGTTCGGCTTCACGGCTGACGAAATCCGACCCGTTGTCCGTCTTGACCGCCTCCGGCATGCCCCAGGCCAGGATAGCGCGGCGGATCAGCAGCAGGACCGCCGAGGTTCGCGGAACCTTCGTGACCAAAACCATGATGCGACGGGTGTAAACGTCCACCACGACATAGATCGAATGGCGACCGTCGGTCAGCAGACAGTCGGACGGGCTGGCGTCGATCTCCCACAACTGGTTGGGCCGTTCGATCCCTTCGGACGCCGATCCCACCGCCGCGCGGTGCTTGTTCTTCCAATCATCCGGGTTGGTCAGCGCCAGATGCAGTTGACGGTTTTGCTTCTTCCAAGCGGCCCAAACATCCATCAGACGGCGTTCGCTGGGCATTGGTCGGCTGGTGCCGTCAAACAGCTCCACATCGTCGCCGAAGCGCTGGACCAACAGGCGGCGGACTTGGTGCATGGACAGATGCGGATTTTCCACCAGCACCGCGACCAAATACCCCCGGATGTCCTTCGCCGCGCTGTCCAAAACGCCCGTTCCAAGTCGGTTGCCGTAGCGTCCGGCCAGTCGCGCCGCGTCTCCGGCATCGCGAGCCTTCGCCCAACGCTCCAACGACGACATGCTGATGGTGGGGGACGCCGCGCGGCACCAATCCGGCACGTCGATCTGGCGGGCGTTGTAGAAACCGACGAATTTGTGACGGGCAGGCGTCAAGGCGTCGCCGCTGGCGCTGTGGAAACGGTCGAAAGCGGCCAGGATCGCCAGCTTGTGGTCTTGGCGCAGTTGCGCGTCCGTGCTGATCGGCAGGGCCGGAACCGTGGGTTTCGCCGTCGCGGTGGGCAAAGCCGGAACCGTCGCCGTGGACGCCGCGCGGCGGCCCAGCTCAAGACGGGCGATCTCGGGCAGCGCTGAGACGTGGTATTCCCTGCCGCCGCCTTGATCTTGACGAGGGCGACTTGGCCCCCATTGCTCGCGCGCGGCCCTTTTTTGGAAGCCTTGCTTGCTGCCGGGAACGCCGGGCAACCCCATGTCGGCCCATTCCGCCGCTGAATGCCAGTCGTCGCCCATGCGTCACCCCTGGATGCGCGCGGTCAACGCCGGACGCATGTGCATGTAGGCGCGCACCATCGCATCGCCCGAAGCCAACATCTTTGCGGCCTCAATCGAATCAATGCGGCTGTCAGAAAAGGCCACCGCAAACTCACGAAACAGCCCAGACGTGTGTTGCGCCACCAATCCAACATCCTGTGGGATCGCTTCGTCGGACGGGTCAATTTCGATTGGCAGCAGGGTGCAGCCCGCTTCCACCGCAAGCCATTCTGTGACGAAAGCGTGACCGCAGGACCGCTCCAGAGCCGCGACGATGTCGGCGGGCATATGGGTGTTCGCGTCGTCATCACTGTCGTTGGAGTATCGGAAAAGCTGTGACCGACTGACCCGCGCCAGCTCCGACGCCCGGACAACACCGCCACAGCGCTCGATCAATTCCGCGACCGCCGCCTTCAGGCTGCCAGGGCGGCGAGGCTTATAGGGAGATTTAGCCATGTCTGTTCCCGTTGTGCGTGTGTTTGTTGCTTTGAGACCGTGCGTCCCAACAAGACTGAGGAGGATCGAATGAAGCTGGGACCGAATGTTTTCGAGGCAGCGGCGAAGCGGCATCTTGTGATCGTTCTGGCCAGCTTGTCGGTCTCTGTTCAGGCCGTGGGTGGCCCCTTCTCCGTTGCTTTGGTTGATGTTGCCGCCGCCCATCTTGGCTGGGCTGAGGCGTCAGCCGCCGTCGGTCGGCTTTACGGTCGGCGCTCTCAAGCGGCGACCTGCGTCACCCCTCTTGTCTGACGCAGGCGGCGGCCCGTTTTGTCGTAACGATCCGGGAACAACTCATGCAGTGACCGCCCAAGCTTTGCAGCGATGGCGGCCTCCCAGCGTTGCGACCCCATGCGCAGCGCCAACGCACCGGCTTGCCGTGAGCAATTCAGTTCCAGGGCTATGGCCGCCAAGCTGCTGCCTGCCAACTTCAACTCGCCGATGATCCACTGCGCGCGCCGCGCCGCGTCGTTGGGAATGGGGATGGGGATGGGGTGAGGATTGGCTCTCATGCTTGTCTCGTCAATTTCCATGGATATTGTCTTACCCAGAAAAGTTATTGGCTTCAAGGAAAACTTTCGATCTGGAAACAGTTGCCGGTTCGGTTGAACCTTGGCCAGTGGGTCGCCACGAAAATACTAAGGAAAATCAATGGAAAATCCGAGCCAGGGCCAAGGGGGCAAACTGGAACCCCGCGTTTCCGGTTCGGTTGATGAACTGGCAACCCGCATAGATATGGTGGTCCGCCTCTATGACACGAAAACTATGGCGGCAAAGACGGCGGGCATTACACCCGAGCAGCTCACACGGCAGCTGAAAGCGCTGAACCGACCGTTTTTGGACACCGTCGCGCGGTTATGCGCTCCGAAGGGCGTGTCATTGGATTGGCTCGCCACGGGCCAGGGCGCCATGCTGGTGAAAGAGCGGAACGCCATCGCGTCCGGTGGCGGCGGGTCTCTCGATGAAGCCCTGTTGGCGAACTTGGTTGAGGGGCTGGAACGGTATTTGGCGGCCAAGGACTTGCTGCCCATGCCGCAGCAAAAAGCTCGCATGACGGTGGTGTTTTACCGGATCCTGTCGCGCTGGCGGGAACAGCTCGCCGAATCAGGCGCAGACATGCCGATGCACCTGCGCGAAGCCGGTCATCCGGTCGATATCGCCGCTCACCCGATCTTGTCTGAAATCGTCAGCTTGATCGACTGACTTGGCCGATGGCGGCGTGGCCGCATTGCGGGCATAGGTGGCGCGTTTGCGCAACATTGCTACGATGCCGCGCAGCACTCTTGCAAATCCACTTTTATCAATGGCACAATTCTCGCTCCGCACAACCTATCGGCATACGTAAGTATGCTGATAGAAGAGCGGGGCCGGGACTGGTAATCCCGGTCGCGGGTATGGGCACACCCGTTTGAGAAGCAACATCAAGGGTCTCTCGATGAGGCCCCTCCCCCAGCTCTTGCCGCGCGGCAGGGGATGGATAGCACGGAGTGTGCCAATGTATTCTTACCCGCCGGCCATCAAACCGCCCGAGGCCGACGAACTGATCGCCATCTTGCGCAGCCTGTCGGCGGATCGTGTGCGGCGACAGGATTTGTCATGTCATACAGTGGTATGCGCGTGGAAAGCCCATCGCATGGCGGCTCAGAATGATTACCACCGAACCTATCCACCAGCCCATGAAGCGAAAGTGGTCTCCTAAAATCCGCTCGCCAATTTTCGCAACTTGCAAAACAAATTTCCAAAATGGGAACCAACATGACACAGGAAAATCAAGAAGTTGTGCGCTATCCTTCAATTTCATCTTGGTTCTTAAGAATAATTGGGGTCGTTCTTTTTCTATCTGGAATTGCTACCATTCTTCTTGTACCCGGCGGCGTCGCAGATGGGAGCATGATCTTTATAGGTGGGGTTGTGCTGTTTGGCCTCGGCAGCCTGTGCGCTGGCCTGCGGGACGTGGTCTACGAACTGCGCCTGATCCGCCAATCGCCATCAAACCATTCCGCGAATCAGGGCGATGCAGGCCAATGACGCATGGTTTGACGTCGGGTGCGAGACAACGGCCAAACACTCAGCGTTTGCAAGGTGTCCGTCCCGCCAAATCCCCGATAATCCCACCAAATCCCACCGTTTCCACTACGTCAGACCATGGTTCTCTTCACACGCGCTCAAACAGGTGCGCTACCGCACGGCGTTGCCGTTGGGGCATTTGCCGGGGTGACGCGCTCCCCAGCGGCGAGGGCGAACAGCCAGTCGCGGAAGGCGGCGAAGCCCGCCGCCTCGCGGCGGGAGCCGCGATAGACCAGATACCACGCGTGTTGCATCGGCACCGCCAGCGGAAAGGGAACGGCCAGCCGTCCCGCCGCGATGTCGTCCATGATGTAGGGCTGCGGGGCCAAGGCCACCCCCACCCCGTCGATGGCCGCCTGCAAGGTCATCGCGTAGCTGCCGAAGGACAGGCCGTTGGTGTCGGGCGGCCCGACCCCGGCGGCGTTCAACCAAAAGGGCCAATCAGCGGGCCAATGGCTGACGTGCAGCAGGGTGGCGTGGCGCAGATCCGCCGGGTCGCGCAGGCTTCGCGCCAGCGGCGGCGCGCAGACCGGCTGCATGGTGGACGAAAACAAATGCTCGGCCTCATGGCCCGGCCAATGGCCGTCGCCCAACAAAACCGCGCAGGTCCATTCCTCGCTCATCGGCGCGCCGCCGCCGCCGGTGGCGATCCGCACCTCGATGTCGGGGTGGGCCATGTGGAAGCGCGCCAGGCGGGGAATCAACCAGCGGACGGCGAAGCTCGCCCCCAACCCGACGGTCAACACCGGCCCGGAGCGCATCGCAGAGACCTGATCGATCTTGCGGGCGACGCTGTCGAAGGCCTCGGTCAGCGTCGGGCGCAGCGCCCGCCCGCGTTCGGTCAGGGTCAAGGCGTTGGCCCGCCGTTCAAACAAGGGAAAGCCCATCCGCTCCTCCAACAGCTTGACCATGCGGCTGACAGCGGCCTGCGAGACGTGCAGTTCGTTGGCGGCGCCGGTGAAGCTGCCATGACGCGCGGCGGCCTCGAAGGCGCGCAGACCGTTCAACGAGGGCAGTTTCCGCATCGGCGATCCTTACTTGACCCCAATTTTTCCTGAGGCTGAGCATTGAACAATGCCGTTTGTTCCGCAAGCCCGTCCCATGCGATGAGTGGGAAACAGACGCTGATTCTGATCCATCCTTACGCCGTTTGAGAGGTCGCCATGCTGACGCTTCCACTGATGATGGGGCTTGGCCTCACCGTGCTTGTGACCTCGTTTTTGTCGGGCCTGTTCGGCATGGCGGGCGGCATGGTGCTGATGGGCCTGTTGCTGATCCTGCTGCCGGTGCCGTCGGCCATGCTGCTGCACGGAATCACGCAATTCACCTCCAACGGTTGGCGGGCGTGGCTGTGGCGCAAGCATGTGGAGTGGCGGATCGTCGGGCGCTTTTCCGGTGGAGCGGCGGTCGCCGGTGGTCTGTTCGCCCTGTTTGGCGCGGTTCCAGACCGGGGCGTGTCGTTGTTGATCCTGGGTTTGACGCCCTTTCTGGCCTTGGCCGTGCCGCAACGCTGGGCGTTGGACGCGCAAAAGCCTGCGCATGGTTGGTTGGCGGGCTTTTTCTGCATGGGGATTCAGTTGGTCGCCGGGATTTCCGGCCCGTTGCTGGACGTCTTTTTTGTCCGTTCGGCCATGACCCGTCAAAACGTGGTGGCGACCAAGGCGACGACCCAAGTGTTTGGCCATGCCGTCAAGGTCGCTTACTTCGCCCCGATGGTGGCGAAGTTGCCCGGTGAAGCGGTGGAAAGCGTGGTGATCGTGTTGTCGATCGCTATGGCCTTGCTTGGCACCAACCTGTCGCGTCGGGTTCTGGATCGGATGAGCGACGCTCAATTTCGCCGGTGGAGCCGCTATCTGGTGATGGGAACCGCCAGCGTCTATCTCAGCCAAGGGGTGTTTCTGTTGGCCCTTCATTGATTGGGGTGGAGTCGGATCCTTACTCCTTGGGGGATGTTGGCGGTGTGCGGTTGATGTGCGTCTGAATCGCCCCCAAGGGGTAAGGATGAATCCGTTTCATTCCTTACCGCTCGGGGGCCTTGTGTGTCTTGAAGGGCTTGATGGTAGGGTGTTGGCGACTCGGGAATCCACGATGGACTCAATCCTTACCCCTTGGGGGCGAAATCGTGCTGTTTTGCGCCCCCAGGAAGTAAGGATTGTGGGAGGATCGGGATGGGATTGGTTTTCCAACGGGTTCCATCCCCTGATTTCCCCCAAGGAGTAAGGGAGGAATCGCCCGATTCGCGGCCTGAGCAGCCAATCGGACGCTTTTCCAGCCACCCATGACCCGTTTTGCGGCGCTGTTTGCGCCATCCGCTTTCACGGCCCGGAGTCTGTTCCAGTTCTAAAAGGATTCATGGCGTGAAAAGCCCAAGGGAATCCACGAGTCGGGGCGAATCTTCCTTACCCCTTGGGGGAATGGACCTTACGGCTTGGGGGCGGTTCCCCCACGCCCCAGGGCGTAAGGGTGTTTCCCCCAAGCGGTAAGGGTGGGGAGGATTTGCGTGGCCAACCCTTTCCTTACTTGTTTTTGATGTAAGGATTGATCTAGCCTCCGGTGATCGCGGCGGAGGATGTCACATGGCGGGGACGGGACGCAGGAAGGCGCGCGGCGCGGTGGGGAGCGACGCTCCGCCGTCGGGCGACCTTGCCGTTCTTGGCCCCCAGGATCTGGTCGGCGGCGGGGCGATCATTGACGGAACGGTGGATGGCGCTCCGCCGTCCGCCATCGCGCTGCCGGTCCCCAGCCTGGCGGTTTTACCGCCCGAGGAGGCGCCGACAAACGCCGGACTGACCGCGCGGGTGGCGAGCGCGACGTTCGAGCGGGACGGCTACAAGCATCTCATCAAGGCGGCGGAGGCGGTTTACAGCTACCCGGCCAACGGCACGCGGCTGTCGCTTCCGGCGCAGAAGATGTTGAATTTCATGATTCATCTGGCGGGCAGCCAGAATTTCGCCAACAAGCTCTACCGGCTGCCCAAACGGGTGGTGCGCGGCAACCACAAGGGCAACGAGCGGATTTTCGACGCGCTGAAGGAGATTTTCGACTCCAGCCTCGTCGTCATCGGCCCCTTTCGCGGGCGGCGGTCGCGCGCCGAACTGCGCATCCTCAGCAGCTACGTCCGACCGGAGGAGGAGGAAGACAGCGACGCCGCCGACATCCATTTCCAATTCACCGACGCCTTTTTGGAGATCCAACGCTCCTCCCAGCTTTGGGCCAAGCTGTCGGGGCCGGCGATGGTCAAAGTCACCAGCACCTACGCGCTGAAGCTCTACGAGATCGGGATGCAGCGCTACCAGATGGATTTCCCCTCGCTGGAACTCGACATCGACACGCTGCGCAAGCTGCTGAACGTGCCGGAGGGCGCCTACAAGGATTTCGGCATCCTGCGCACCCGCACCATCGACCGCGCCATCGCCGAGGTGAACCAGTTGGCCCCCTTCCGGGTGACGATGCCCGACGACAAGATGAAGCGGAAGGGCCGCAAGGTGGAGGCGGTGACGCTCGATTTCCTCGCCAAGGACGAGGAGGAGGCCGCCGAAACCTATCTGGAGCGCGAACGCCACAGCGCCGGACGCCGCGCCCGCCGCATCGGCTCCGTCGATCAGGTGGCCCCCGTCGGCCCGGTGGAGACGGGTCTTGCCGATCTCGGCCCCCTGCCCGACGCCGACGACGTCAGCGCCCTGTGGGCGGCGGTGCTGCACGCCCTGAAGGGCAAGGTTCCCGCCCCGCTGCTGAGCGAGTTGACGCCGGACCGGGTCGAGGACACGCCCCAGGGCGGGCGGCGGCTGGTTCTGACGGTGCGCAAGGCGGCGGTGGCCGACACCGCGCGGATGAATCATTGGCCGACCTTCAAATCGGCCCTGTCGTCGCTGACCAGCGGCTTGATCGAAGACGTCGACTTCACCGTTTCCACCCGCCGCGCGGCGAAGGATACCGCCCCCAAGGCGTAAGGATGGGGGGAAAGGGATCTTTGCGTGTTTCACAAGCCCACGCGGTGGGTTTGGTAGGAATCAAGAAGTCCCGGAAGTCACTCCGGGGCTTTGCCGTCTTCGGCCTTGGTACCAGCCTTCGGCTTCAGCTTCGTGCCGTAACTTGTTTTCAAAGGCGGCCTCATCTTCGTCGCGACCGAGTTCGCGGGCGGTATCCATGAAGTGTTGGTGCTGATTATCCGTGTTAAAGTTTTTTGTCAGTTTTTCCATATGGTTTCCTGAGATAGTATTTGGCATTCGGGTCTCGATCTTTTGATGAAACAAAGTCAATAATTCCTCGATCCACTAAATCTTTCATCTTCTTTTTTGCCGTGTGCCAGCGCGTCGTCTTCATGATGCGGAGCGCATCGCTAGAGTTCATTGAGCCATTGTCGATGATAAAATTTATAATTTTTCTGTCATCGTTATCTAGAGAAAGCGCGATTGCCTCACCTAATATCTTATAGGCCTCGCTGTCCAGCGAGTTTGTCCTATTAGCAATATCATTTCTAAGAACAGCGCGAACGGCAGTTCCGCCATGCGTTTCCTGAAAGAACTCGGGAGCTGGCAAGTTTGCTTCTGCCATCTCCTTTCTGATGCGTTTGGTACCTTCATTCACACAACGCACTTCTCCGTATTCTCGTAGAACGAGCATCAAGAAGGGATTGCGCGGATCGTGTCTTTCATAAATATTCTTCGAATTAACTTGCGGCATAAATCCACCTGGACTCTCTACTACAAATCTATCGTCGAACATCTTAACGAATACAGGAGAGTTTTTATTATGATATGAGCGGTGAGCACAAGCATTCACAATTAATTCATACCATGCATCAGAAGGATATTCTAAAACGGAATGAAATTTCCCATTCCTGTACTCAGTAAATTCTCGTAAATTTGCATCAACAACAGTTGCAGCACCCTTGATTATATCAAGAACGCTACCAGAAATAATCCGGTCTTTTACGACGTTATAATTCTTCCCGGTGCCTTCTTCCACTCCAGCATATCGGAGAAAATGAATGTAACATCCAGGAAATACCAGTTGTGGATCTTTAGAAAATAGTAGAGCGCAGGCATTGTTTGGAAAAAATGCGCCATCGCGCCGCCGTCCAAGATGCATCACCTCTAGAATTTGCTCATCGCTTGTTTCCTCTGATCCATCTCTCCGCTCTCGCACAATTCTTGCGAATCGGCGAATTTCATCAATCCGAAACTCGTCAGGATACGGAAGTCCGCAAAATTCTAGCTCGAATGCGCGCTCACCTTTATCGATACGGATCTCTTGCTTTTGATGCTCTTTCAGTTCTTTGCACTCATGCCCTCGGCGTATATAGGCGCTTCCATCAGTAAGTTCTAAAAGTCTATCTTCTATGTAGACAATCCTAAGAAGAATGATGAAGTCATCTTCGCCTTTCTTGTTCTTCACTGCGAGGCGACGGGTACGGAACTTGGCTGATGGGCATCGATTCGCACCAGCAGACTCAAGCTCCTGGAGGCGACTCTCTGGCAGATGCTTACACCCCTCGATCTCCCGGTTATTGGCCACGCCAATAGCAATGACGCCGCCATCGATAGATGGCCCGTTGCCGAACGCGGATAGGCAGATGGCCAAAGCTCGTGGATCTTCGCGGCACGACTTCCTGTCGTACCGGTCATCCTCGGTAAGCCTGTTGAACAGGGTGTAGTCGTCCGTCTCGTATATTTGGTCTGGCTTCAGCAACGCATCGATGGATGGCCGCTCGAACAGGTCAAACAGAGAAAGCTGGTGCCCCTTTTCCACCGATCATCTCCCAATGTAGCAATTTTCGTAAAGCTCGACTCCCGTCGACTATTAGCAAAATTGCTCAGATGTTACGCGTTAGGCGATCGATAGGTTAGCCGCTTGCCCATGGCGCCGTCCAGCATGGCGGCGGTACGCTCCATGTCGTTGATGATTCGCTCGTTATAGCGGAAATCGAATTCGGTCGGATAACGGTGTAGGCGCCTCTTGCGCACACCCTTCATCCTACCTTTGAAGATGCTGACGCGGCTTTTAATCATGTTGGTATGGAGGACGGCACCACGACTACGCCCGATGCTATGGCAGCGCCCTGCTACGCGCGGTGAGCGCCCCCCAAGGAGTAAGGATCGCCCTGGTCAGGCGGCGTTGAGGGTGGGAATGTCGGTGAGTTCGTCGCTCAACTCGCGGGCGAGACGGTCCAGGTCATGGCGGGTTTGCAGGTTCACCCACAATTCGGGACCGTTGCCGCAGAGCTTGCCCAACCGCAGGGCCATGGCGGGCGTCACCGGCGCCTCTTCGCGCAAAATGGCGTGCAGGGTCTGGCGAGAGACTTTCAGCAGCTTGGCGATGTCCGACACCGGACGGCCCAACGCGGGGAGAATGTCCTCGCGCAGCAGCTCGCCGGGGTGCATGGCGGGGAGGCCCCGCGTGATGGGAGCGTCGCTCATCAGTGGTAATCCTCCAAATCGACGTCGATGGCGTCCACGCCGTCCCAGCCGAAGGTGACGCGCCAATTGGCCGTCACGCGCACCGACCAACGACGCTCCCCTTCCAGGCTGTGATAATAAAAGCCGGGAAGGTTCATGTCCTCCGGTTTTCCCGCCGCGTCGAGCGCCCGGAGAACGCGGCTGACGCGGGCGATGGCGGCTCCCTGAACCGGGAGCTTGCCGGAATGGCCCGTTTCAAAGAAATGCCGAAGCGGCTTGTTTCGGAGGGTACGAACCATGTGTGTAAGGTATTGCCTTACACACATGGCGTCAAGGGGGAGGGAAAAAGCGATCCGTTGGAAACGTGCGACGCTCAGCCCTTGGCCTTCAGCGCGGCCAGACGGTCGGACAGGCTGGTCGCGGCGGGTTTGCCGGACGCGGCGGCCATGGCGGCGGCGATGTTGGGATCGTCCTTTTCCGGGGCGGTCGGGGTCAGCAGCTTGGCCTTGGCGTTGGCGGCCTCGGCCGACGCCAGATCCTTGGCGGCGCTGTCCTGCATCGCCTTCAGGGCGACGGTCAGGCCGCTGGTGGTGCTGGCCAGACCGGCGGCGCGGCGGGCGGCTTCGGCCTGACGCTCGGCCATGTCGCGCTGCTGTTCGGCGCGGCCCATGTCGCGCTGCGCGCGCACCAGCTCGGCGCGGGCCGATTTCAGCTTCGACCCGGCGTCGGCGTAGCTCTTTTCCAGCATTTCCAGGAATTGCAGGGCGTCCACCGCGTCCTTGGTCTCGCGTTCGATGTCGGGGGCCATCTCTTCCAGCATGGCGACGATGGTCTCCAGGCTTTTGCCCAGCGCCGCTTGGCGGGCCGGGTCGCTTTCGCCCTCCAACTGGCGTTGCAGATGCTCGGCGGCGGCCATGCGCTGGGCCGACAGGGTCTTGATTTCGTCGGCCTCGCGCTGCTCGCGGTCATAGACGGCGCGGGCCTCGGCGACCTGACGGCCCAGATCGTCGAGATGCTGCTCCATCGTCCGCAACTCCGCCTCGGTCGCGGATTTGGGATCCCAACGCACCAGCGCCTCCACGGCGCCCTGCACGGCCTGGTCGGTCTTTACGCCAAGAAGGTTGCGGATGAAGGAGAGCATGGGTCTTTTCTTCCTGTCGAACGGGTTGGCGAACGGTTCATTGGGCGCGCCGTCATCAGCGCGTCCAGGCACAGATGGTGTGGGGGCATGGCGCTGTACAGACCCCTGCCCTTACCTCTTGGGGGCATTTTTTTGCCCCCCGCGCACAATCACCCGGCCATGGCGGCGGCGTTGATGAGGGCGACGCCGATCTGGATGCCGACCAGCGCGGTGGCCGAGGCGACGTTGCCGCCCTCGATCTGGCCGCGCAGGTCACGGATCAGCAGGGTGGCGACGGCGAAGGCGACCAATTGCAGGATCACCGCCACCACGCCCCACAGGATGATGTCGAGGATGACCGTGCTGGTCGCCAGCGTCGCCGCCAGCGGAATGGCGAGCGCGACGATGGAGCCGCCCAGCGTCAGCCCGCCCGCCGGGTTGCCGTCGGCCACCAGCCGGGCTTCGTCGAACGGGGTGATGCGGGTGTAGACGGCGACCCCGGCGACCAGCAGCGCCAGCGTCACGGCCATTTGCAGCAGCAGAACCGGCAGGCCGGCGCCAAGCGCGGAGAGGATCGAACCGAACAGATTTTCCATGGTGCCG
The DNA here is from genome assembly GCF_057809575.1 of Azospirillum sp. FG154. NCBI lineage: Bacteria > Pseudomonadati > Pseudomonadota > Alphaproteobacteria > Rhodospirillales > Azospirillaceae > Azospirillum > Azospirillum sp. FG154. The sequence goes on from NZ_JBMDKF010000027.1 coordinate 42,658, forward strand.
CCACTCGACTCAGGACAGGGAAAGGGAAGCGGGGTTGACGTCGATTCCGGCGGCGATCTCGACCGAGGCCGCGCCGTTCCGCTCCACCACCGCCACCAGGATGTATTCCCGCTCCGGCGCGGGGGACGGCGCGCCGGTGGGGGCGCCATACAGCATGGCGTGGCTGGTCAGCGTTTCGGTTCCGCGCAGGGTCTGCAAGGATTCCGCCAGGATGAAGGGGGCGATCCGCGCCGATCCCGGCGACCAGACGCGGGGGTAGAGCTTCCCGTCCTTGGTCTGGAACTCCGGCCAGCCGACCATCCCCTCAGCCTCGTCCAACCAGAAGGACCATTCGTCCTCGTTCGCCGGGGCGACGCTGTCGATGGGGGTGAAATAGCGGCATTCGTCGGGCTGCCCGTCGGGGCCGAGATGGATTTGGAAAAAGCCGCCGCCGGGCAGACGCAGCCGGTGCACCGTGGCGTTGCCCGACGTCACCGTGCCAACCCCGTCGATGGAGACCAGACGGTCGCCGCCGGTGTGCGGGGCCTGGACCTTGGTGACGCCCTCCGCCAGCAGGAAGGGGGCGGGGTCGATGGTGACGGCCATGCCCAGCCGGAACAGCGAGGGGCTGTAACGCTGGCCGGACAGCTTCTGGTTCACGTAATTGCCGAGCGTTCCGAACAGGCGCACGTCGGAGCCTCCCTTGTTGGTGGTGGCGCTGGATGCGGCGGGTTGACCGGGTTTGGCGCCGTCCATCCGCCGACGGGCGCGCCACAGCAGGAACAGGATCGCCACGCCCAGCAGCAGGATGGACCACCAGACGACGCTGGACATGCCGGATTTGGCCGCCGCCTTGCCGTCGGCGTCGCCCGCGCCTGCCGCGTTGTCGCCGCCGCTGTCGGCGTGGGCCAGGCTGAGCGGAACGTCGGGCGGCAGCCGTCCGGCCTCGCGCGGGGTTCCTTCCTGCGCCTTCAGGCTCTGGTCGAGTTGGGCCAGCTTGGCGCGCAGGTCGGCGTTGTCCTTGGCCATGCGGTCGGCCTCGGCCCGCCATTCGCGGTAGCCGGGATCGTTGGCCTGATCGTGGAAGAAGGAGGCGTGGCTCGGCTTGGTCAGCGTGTCGAGCATGAACCACAGGAACAGCCCGTCCCAAATCCCGAACCGCCGGGGCGCCGCCACGCTGTAAGGCGGCGGCGTCCAGCCATAGGCGTTGTAGGGGTTCTGGTAAGGGGCCGGGGCCGGACGGGTGGAGGGCGTGCGGCTGGATCCGCCACCCCATCCCCAATTCCACGAGCCGCTCGAATTGTTGCTCGCCGAGCCGCTGTTGGCGACGGGGGCCGGGGCGGCGGATGGCGGCGGGGCCTTTTTCGCGTCCTGCTGGGCCTTGTAACGGTTCAGCGCGTCGGCGGATCCCTGCTGGCTCAGGGCGCGGTCGCCCGCTGAGAGCGGCGCGGCGGGCGCGGCGAGGCTTGGGCTGGCGCCGGGGCGGACGTAGCCGCCGCTCGACGCGCCGCCGCTGGTCGAGGGCGTGCGCGGAGCCGACGGCTTGCTGTAGCCGCCGCTGCCGCTGGACGACCCGCTGGATGAGGGGCGGCTGGTCGAGGGGGTGCGAACCGAGGACGACGAACTGGATGGCCGCGAATAACCGCCCGACGACCGTGAGGAGGAGGGCGAACGCGCCCAGGCGTCGCCCGGCGCGGCGACCGTCACGCTGGCCGCAGCCGCGCCCAACAGCAGGGACGGCGGCGGCAGGCTGGCGGGATTCAACGCCAGCAGCGCCGCCATGGCGAGCGCGCGCCAGCGACGCCCGGTCATGCCGTTCCCCGCCGGGAGCGCGCCGCCCGGACGGTCGTTCGTTGAGAGGCCCACAGCGCCGTCATGCCCGCCCTTCGCTCCACCCACCGCCGGAATGTTGGGGCCACCATGCCAGAAGGCCGCTCGCATGGCGAGCGATTCGCCCGATTCTGTCAAACTTGTCATCGTTTTACGGTCACGAAACCGGCGGTGGGCCAGGGTTTTGGTCACTCCGCCGGAACCTCGCGCTCCAGCTCCTCCAGCCAGATCCGGGCGTTGCCGTCGGACGGCGCGCGCCAGTCGCCGCGCGGCGACAGGGAGCCGCCCGCCGACACCTTTGGCCCGTTCGGCATGGCCGAGCGCTTGAACTGGCTAAAGCCGAAGAAGCGGCGCAGGAACACGCGCAGCCAATCGCGAATCTCCGCCGGGGAATAGCCGCGCCGCTTGTCCAGCGGGTAGCCGGTCGGCCAATCCCCCGCCGCCGCGTCGCCCCAGGCGTGGCGGGCGAGAAAGGCGATTTTCGACGGGCGGAAACCGTGGCGCAGCACGTAATACAGGGTGAAATCCTGCAAATCATACGGCCCGACCACGGATTCGGAGCTTTGGATCGTCTGCCCGGCCTGCACCGGCACCAGTTCGGGGGAAATTTCCGTCTTCAGGATGGCGTCCAGCGTCTCCAGCACCGGGTCGGGGAACTGACGCCCGCCGATCACCCAGCGGATCAAATGCTGAATCAGCGTCTTCGGCACCCCGGCGTTGACGTTGTAGTGCGACATCTGATCGCCGACGCCGTAGGTGCACCAGCCCAAGGCCAACTCCGACAGGTCGCCGGTTCCCAGCACGATTCCGTTGTGGTGGTTGGCCAGCCGGAACAGGTAATCGGTGCGCAAGCCCGCCTGCACATTTTCAAAGGTCACGTCATAAACCGCCTCGCCGCGCGCGAAGGGGTGCTCCATGTCGGCCAGCATCTGGCGGGCGGCGGGGCGGATGTCCAACTCCCGCCCGGTGACGCCCAGCGCGTCCATCAGCCGGATGGCGTTGGTCTTGGTGCCGTCGCTGGTGCCGAAGCCCGGCATGGTGTAGGCGAGAATCCCGTTGCGCGGCAGCCCCAGCCGGTCCATGGCGCGGGCGGCGACGATCAGGGCGTGGGTGGAATCCAGCCCGCCCGACACGCCGATGACCAGCCGCTCGACCTTCGCCGCGCGCAGCCGCTGGACCAGCCCGGCCACCTGGATGTTGTAGGCCTCGTAGCAATCCTGCTCCAGCCGTTCGGCGTTGGCGGGGACGAAGGGGAAACGCGGCACCACCCGGCGCAGGCCGACGTCGCCGCGCGGCGGCTCCAGCCGGAAGGCCACCCGGCGGAATCCGTCGGTCGCGGCCCCGTGCAGGCGGCGGTTGTCGTCGAAGCTGCCTTGGCGCAGCCGCTCCTGCCGCAGCAGATCCAGGTCGATGTCGGCGACCGCCATCTGGTCGCCGTCGGGAAAACGCTCGCTCTCCGCCAGAACCGCGCCGTTTTCAAAGATCGACGCCTGCCCGTCCCAGGCCAGATCCGTGGTCGATTCCCCCACCCCGGCGGAGGCGTAGAGATAGGCGGCCAGACAGCGCGCCGATTGCGATTGGCTGAGCAACCGCCGGGTGTCGGCCTTGCCGATGGTGATGTTGCTGGCCGACAGGTTGGTCAGCACCGTGGCCCCGGCCAAGGCCGCCACGCCGCTGGGCGGCATCGCGACCCAGACATCTTCGCAGATCTCGGTGTGGACGATCAGGCCGGGGACGTCCGTCGCCTCGAACAGCAGGTCGGGGCCGAAGGGCGCGGTCAGGCCGCCGACCCGGACGCTTCCCCCCGCCATCCCCTCGCCCGAGGCGAAATGGCGGCGTTCATAAAACTCCCGGTAATTCGGCAGATGGATTTTCGGCACGACGCCCAGCAGCCGCCCGCGATGGATGGCGACCGCCGTGTTGTACAGCCGCCCCTCATGCAGAAGCGGCGCGCCGACCAGCAGCAGCGGCAGCAGATCCGCCGATTGGGCGACCAGACGCTCAATCGCCTGGACCACCGCGTCGATCAACGGATCCTGCATCAGCAGATCGTCGATGGCGTAGCCCGACACCGACAATTCGGGGAACAGGGCGACCGCCACCCCCTGATCGTGGCAGGCGCGCGCCGTCGCCAGAATCGCGTCGGCGTTCGCCTGCGGATCGGCGAGCGCGCAGCGCGTCGTGCAGGCGGCCACCCGCGCGAAACCATGCCGATAGATGGAGGTGAAGCTCATGACCCTGCCCCGACAATCCTGCCCTTGCGTCGCGGCCAGCATAGCAGGATTTTTTCCAGATCGGACAAAGCAGCTTTTCCGCGCCGCATCATGCGCATTCTTGCACAACCGATGCGCAAAGTTTCCTGTCGATACCCACAGGCGCGATGGCGCACATGAAGGCCAACATCATCCGGGAGGAAAACCACCAATGACGACCGAACTCCATCACCTGATCGGCGGCAAGAAGGTCGCGGGCGCGTCGGGCCGTTTCGCCGACGTCTTCTCGCCGATGACCGGCGAGGTGCGGGCCAAGGTTCCGCTCGCCAGCGTGGAGGAAATGCGCGCCGCCGTCGAAAACGCCAAGATCGCCCAGCGCGGTTGGGCCGCGCAGAACCCGCAAAAGCGCGCCCGCGTGCTGATGCGCTTCCTCGATCTGGTCCAGCGCGAGTATGACTCGCTGGCGCTGATGCTGTCGCTGGAGCATGGCAAGACCATCGTGGACGCCAAGGGCGACATCCAGCGCGGTCTTGAGGTGGTCGAGTTCGCTTGCGGCATCCCGCATCTGCTGAAGGGCGAGTTCACCGACGGCGCCGGTCCCGGCATCGACATCTATTCGATGCGCCAGCCGCTGGGCGTCGTCGCGGGCATCACGCCCTTCAACTTCCCGGCGATGATCCCGATGTGGAAATTCGCCCCGGCCATCGCCTGCGGCAACGCCTTCATCCTCAAGCCGTCGGAGCGCACGCCGTCCGTGCCGATGCGTCTGGCCGAGTTGATGCTGGAAGCCGGTCTGCCCGACGGCGTGCTGAACGTCGTCCACGGCGACAAGGTGGCGGTGGACGCCATCCTGGACGACCGCGACATCAAGGCGATCGGCTTCGTCGGCTCCACCCCGATCGCCGAATACATCTACACGCGCGGCACCGCCGCCGGGAAGCGCGTCCAGTGCTTTGGCGGGGCGAAGAACCACGCCCTCATCATGCCGGACGCCGATCTGGATCAAGCGACCGACGCGCTGATCGGCGCCGGCTTTGGCGCGGCGGGCGAACGCTGCATGGCGATTTCGGTGGTGGTCCCCGTGGGCCGCAAGACCGCCGACGCCCTGATGGAGCGTCTGGTCCCCCGCGTGGAAGCGCTGAAGATCGGCCCGTCCACCGACGGCGCCGCCGATTTCGGCCCGCTGGTGACGCGCGAGCATCTGGCCAAGGTCAAATCCTACGTCGATCTCGGCGTGCAGGAGGGCGCGACGCTGGCCGTCGATGGCCGCGACTTCAAGATGCAGGGTTACGAGAACGGCTATTACATGGGCGGCTGCCTGTTCGACCATGTGAAGCCGGAAATGCGCATCTACAAGGAAGAGATCTTCGGCCCGGTGCTGTCGGTCGTCCGCGCGGATTCCTATGAGGAGGCGCTGAGCCTGCCGAACGAGCACGAGTATGGCAACGGCGTGGCGATCTTCACCCGCGACGGCGACGCCGCCCGCGACTTCGCCGCCCGTGTGGACGTCGGCATGGTCGGCATCAACGTGCCGATCCCGGTTCCGCTCGCCTACTACACCTTCGGCGGTTGGAAGCGGTCGGGCTTTGGCGATCTGAACCAGCACGGCCCGGATTCGGTGCGCTTCTACACCAAGACCAAGACCGTCACCTCGCGCTGGCCCTCGGGCATCAAGGAAGGCGCCAGCTTCGCCATTCCGACGATGGATTGATCGCCGTCGCAAACGCGTTGGGCCGGGCGATCGGGTGATTGGAAGCCCTTCTCCCCTTGCGGGAGAAGGGTTGGGATGAGGGGTATTTCGCCAACGGCGAAAGATTCACACCCCCTCACCCCAACCCCTCTCCCGCAAAGGCTACGGCATTCACACATCTTCGGTTTAGGCAACTCATTGGAAGAAAAGAACTTTTCTCCGTCATTCCCGCGAAGGCGGGAATCCAGACTTACCCATAGGGTTCGTCTGGCAAACTCTGGATCCCCGCCTGCGCGGGGATGACGGAAAAGTCATTTGGTTTCAATTGGTTGCGGCAAGAAAAAGATGTGTGAATGCCGTAGCCCCTCGCGGGAGAGGGGCTTCTCGCGCGCCTCTCCGATTGTCGGATTGCCTCGGCATGTCGCGTCTGTGGCTGGTAATCTTGGTACCGATCCCTCTGAGGTGCACCGATGTCCTTTGAACTCTCCGAAGACCAGCGCGCCATCCGCGACATGGCGCTGTCCTTCGCCCGCGACGAATTGGCCCCGAACGCCGTCGAATGGGACCAGAAGAAGCATTTCCCGGTCGACAAACTCCGCGCGGCGGGCGAACTCGGCATGGGCGGCATCTATGTGTCGGACGAGTATGGCGGGTCGGCCCTGTCGCGCTTCGACGCCGTGGTGATTTTCGAGGCGCTGAGCCAGGGTTGCCCGACCATCGCGTCCTACATCTCCATCCACAACATGGTGGCGGGGATGATCGACGCTTTCGGCTCAAAGGAGCAGAAGGCCCATTGGCTGCCCAATCTGTCGCGCATGGAATGGCTCGCCAGCTATTGCCTGACGGAGGCCAACGCCGGATCCGACGCGGCGGCCCTGCGCACGCGGGCCGTGCGTGACGGTGACGAGTATGTGCTGAACGGGGCCAAGCAGTTCATTTCCGGGGCGGGAAGCTCCGACCTTTACTTGGTGATGGCCCGTACGGGCGAGGACGGCCCCGGCGGCATCAGCGCCTTTCTGATCCCCAAGGACACGCCCGGCCTGTCCTTTGGCGCGAACGAGCACAAGATGGGCTGGAACGCCCAGCCGACCCGCGCGGTGATCCTGGAGGATGCCCGCGTCCCCGTCTCCGCCCGCTTGGGCGAGGAGGGCATGGGCTTCAAATTCGCCATGAAGGGTCTGGACGGCGGGCGCATCAACATCGCCGCCTGCTCCATCGGCGGGGCGCAGGCCGCGCTGGACGCCGCGCTGAAATACATGGGCGAGCGCAAGGCGTTCGGCCAGACCATCGACCGTTTCCAAGCCCTGCAATTCCGCATCGCCGACATGGCGACGGAGCTGGAGGCCGCGCGCACCTTCGTTCACCGCGCCGCGTCGGCCCTTGACGCCAAGAGCAATGACGCCACCCGGCTGTGCGCGATGGCCAAGCGCTTTGGCACCGACACCGGGTTCGAGGTGGCGAACAACGCCCTGCAACTGTTCGGCGGTTACGGCTATCTGTCCGATTATGGCGTGGAAAAGATCGTCCGCGATCTGCGCGTGCACCAAATCCTGGAAGGCACCAACGAGATCATGCGCCTGATCGTCGCGCGCAGCGAAATCGCCCGGATGGCCTGAAATCTCCCTCTCCCGCTTCGGGAGAGGGAAGGGGCCCATGCGCAGCATGGGAAGGGTGAGGGGTTCACCACGACGTCAGCCTTTGATCCTTGGCTTCCCCCTCACCCGGCGCCTGCGGCGCCACCCTCTCCCGAAACGGGAGAGGGAGACAGAACCAAACCAAACGCAACGGGAGAAACGACCATGGCTGTCATCGGGTTCATCGGGTTGGGCAACATGGGCGGGCCGATGGCGGCCAATCTGGTCAAGGCCGGGCACAGCGTCCACGGTTTCGACCTGTCCCCGGCGGCCATCGACGCCGCCAAGGCGGCGGGCGTGACCATCGGCGACTCGCCGGTCGCCGTGGCGCGCGAGGCCGAAATCGTCATCACCATGCTGCCCAGCGGCAAGCATGTGCTGAGCGTCTATGACGGGGCCGAGGGCGTCGTCGCGGCTGTGAAGCCGGGAACCTTGCTGATTGACAGCTCGACCATCGACGTCGATTCCGCCCGCAAGGCCCACGCGTTGGCGACCGCGCGCGGCGCGGCGGCGGTGGACGCCCCGGTGTCGGGCGGCGTCGGCGGCGCGGCGGCGGGAACCTTGACCTTCATGGTCGGCGGCGAAGCGGCGGCCTTTGACGCCGCCCGCCCGATCCTGGAGGCGATGGGCAAGAAGATCGTCCATTGCGGCGGGGCCGGGGCCGGTCAAGCGGCCAAGATCTGCAACAACATGATCCTCGGCATTTCGATGATCGGCGTGTGCGAGGCCTTCGTGCTGGCCGAAAAGCTGGGGCTGTCGCACCAGTCCCTGTATGACGTGGCGTCCACCGCGTCGGGTCAATGCTGGTCGCTGACCAGCTATTGCCCGGTCCCCGGCCCGGTGCCGACCAGCCCGGCCAACCGCGATTACCAACCGGGCTTCGCCGCCGCGCTGATGCTGAAGGATCTGAAGCTGGCGCAGGAAGCCTCGCAAAGCGCGGGCGCCCCGACGCCGCTCGGGGCCGCCGCGACCCAGCTTTACGCCATGATGGCGGCGGCGGGCGAAGGCGGAACCGACTTCTCCGGCGTCATCCGCATGCTGCGCGGCGAGGGCTGAGCCAAATCATCGACGTCATTGCGGCAGGAACAGCGCCTGTTCCCGCCGCACCGCGTCGGCGATGAAATCGGCGGTCATGGCGATGCGGGCGAGCGAGCGCATGTCCTCATGCACGATCAGCCAAAAGGATCGGGTGATCGACAGTTGTTCGGGCAAGACGGGGCGCAAGTTCGCCTCGGCCCGCGCGATGAAGGCGGGCAGCATGCACAGGCCCGCCCCGGCGACCGTGGCGTTGACCTGGGCCACCAGACTGCTGCTTTTGATGCGCGGGGCGATGTCGCCGATGGCTTGGACGTAATCCAGTTCGGGCGCGAAAATCAGATCGTCGATGTAGCTGATGAAGGAATGACCCGCCAGATCCGCCCGGTCGGCGATGGGCGGATGGGACTCCAGATACCCCGCCGAGGCGTAGAGGCCCAGCCGATAATCGGTCAGCTTGCGGGCGTAGAGCCGCCCCTCCTGTGGGCAGGACAGGCTGATGGCGATGTCGGCCTCCCGCTTGGACAGGCTGAAGACGCGCGGCATGGCGACGAGCTGCACCTCCAGATCCGGGTGCCGCTGGCAAAGCGCGCCGATGCGCGGGGCGAGGAAGCAACTGCCGAACCCGTCGGGCGCGCCGATCCGCACCGCGCCGGACAGCGACAGATCGCCGTCGGCCACCATGCTTTGGGCGAGAAAGGCGGCGCTTTCCATCGCCTCGGCGGTTTGTTTCAGTCGTTCGCCTTGGGCGGTCAGGGTCAGGCCGCTGGGCCGCCGTTCAAACAGGGTGACGCGCAACGCCTCTTCCAGCGCGCTGACCCGGCGGCTGACCGTGGTGTGATCGGCCCGCAACCGCTGCGCCGCCGTGGTCAAGGTCCCGGCGCGGGCGACGGCGAGGAAATAGCGCAGATCGTTCCAGTTGAAATCTGACATGTCCGGCGGCGACGCGATTCCTGGCGGTTGCCCCCTGGTCGGCGGCGGGCCGCACTGTCCCACCAACCCGCCCGCCTGACAAGTGCGGCGCATCGCAGCGGCTTGGGGGCGCCAAGCTTCGCCGCCCTCTCCCCTTTGCGCCACGGCATTCACACATCTTCGGTTTAGGCAACTCATTGGAAGAAAAAGAACTTTTCTCCGTCATTCCCGCGCAGGCGGGAATCCAGACTTACCCATAGGGTTCGTCTGGCAAACTCTGGATCCCCGCCTGCGCGGGGATGACGGAAAATCCATTTCATTTCAATTGATTGCAGCAAGAAAAAGATGTGTGAATGCCGTAGCTCCCTCTGGGAGAGGGAGAGGGAGAGGGCCAGCCCGTCATCCCCCCACGGTGGATTTGCGGGCGGACAGCAGGATGCTGGTTTCGGTGGAGGCGATGCCGGGGATTTGCCGCATCCGGCGCAGGGTGTCGTCGAAGCCTTCCAGCGTGTCGGTTTCGATCTCCGCGATGATGTCCCAGCGCCCGTTGGTGGTGTAGAGCGTCCGCACCTCCGGGAAGCCGTTCAGCCGCGCCACCACGCTTTCCGCCGCGCGGCCTTCCACCTCGATCATCGTGATGGCGCGCAGCGCCTGGCCTTGCGCGCCGGACCGCACGGTGACGGTGAAGCCCAGAATGACATGCTCCGCCACCAGCCGGTCGATGCGGGCGCGCACGGTGGCGCGCGACACGGCCAACTCGTCGGCGAGGCTGGCGACGGAGCGGCGGGAATCCGCGCGCAGCAGCGACAGCAGACGGTAATCAAGATCGTCCATGCCAATCTGATAAATCAGGCTTCTCAGAATGTCAAAAAGCCTGCTCATTTTTGGCAGTTTCCTGGCTTTTTATCGCCTCCTTCGCCCGCGATACTGTAGGGCAGGCCAATCAAGCGCCCAGCCCTGCGGCGCGGAGGAGAGACGAGGATGACCATGCCGGACGACGCGACGCGCCCCCCGATCCAGCTTCTTGGCGTCCCGGTGGATGTCGGGGCCGGGCAGAAGGGCGCCTCCATGGGACCGGCGGCCCTGCGCATGGTCGGCCTGCTGGACACGCTGGAGGAATTGGGCTTCGCCGTGCGCGATCTGGGCGATCTGTCGCCCAAGCCGCTGCCCGAGGGAACCGATCCGAAAGACCGCCGCGCCCAGATCACCGGCTGGTGCCACGCGCTGGCCGAACGCTCCTACGGCATGATGCGGGACGGCGCCTTTCCGATCTTTTTGGGCGGCGACCACAGCCTGTCCATCGGCTCGGTCTCCGGCGTCGCCCGCCATTGCAACGAGACGGGGCGTCCGCTGTTCGTGCTGTGGCTCGACGCGCATGGCGATTTCAACACGCCGACGACCTCGCCGTCGGGCAACATCCACGGCATGCCCGCCGCCTTTCTGTGCGGGGAGGAGGGGTTCGACGGCATCGTGCCGGACGCCTTCCGCGCGCCGGTCGATCCGACGCGAGTCCATCTGTTCGGCATCCGCTCGCTCGACCATGGCGAACGGGTGTTGTTGCGGGCACGCGGCGTGGACGTCGCCGACATGCGGCTGATCGACGAGTATGGCGTGGCCGCCCTGCTGCGCCGGATCATCGAAAAGGTCCAGGCGGTCAACGGCCATCTGCACGTCAGCCTGGACATTGATTTCCTCGACCCGTCCTTCGCGCCCGCCGTCGGCACCGCCGTGCCGGGCGGGGCGACCTACCGCGAGGCGCATCTCATCATGGAGATGCTGCATGATTCGGGCGTGGTCGGTTCGCTGGACATCGTCGAACTGAACCCCATCCTCGACGAGCGGGGCAAGAGCGCCCACGCGCTGGTCGATCTCGTGGCGAGCCTGCTGGGCCGCCGCATCCTGGATTACCCCGCGCGGAGCCTTTGAATCATGATCCCCAATCTGAACATCGTTCCCTTCGTCAGCGTCGATCACATGATGAAGCTGGTTCTGAAAATCGGCGTCGAACGCTTTCTGACCGAACTGGCGGTCTGCATCGAAGAGGATTTCCGCCGCTGGCACGCCTTTGACAAGACCCCGCGCGTCGCCTCCCACAGCGCCGACGGCGTGATCGAGCTGATGCCGACCAGCGACAGCCGCAATTACGGCTTCAAATACGTCAACGGCCACCCGAAGAACACGCGCGAAGGCCGCCAGACCGTCACCGCCTTTGGCGTGCTGTCGGACGTCGCCACCGGCTATCCGGTGCTGATGACGGAAATGACCATCCTGACGGCGCTGCGCACGGCGGCGACCTCGGCGGTGGCGGCCAAGCCGCTGGCCCCGCGCGGCGCCTCCTGCATGGCGATCATCGGCAACGGCGCGCAATCGGAATTCCAGGCCTTGGCCTTCAAGGCGTTGCTGGGGATCCGCGAGCTGCGCCTGTACGACATCGACCCCGACGCCACGGCGAAATGCGCCCGCAATCTGGCCGGACTGGGCTTTTCCATCACCACCTGCCGCAGCGCGCAAGAGGCGGTGGAGGGCGCCCACATCATCACCACGGTGACGGCGGACAAGCAATACGCCACCATCCTGACCGACAACATGGTCGGTGCCGGGGTCCACATCAACGCGGTCGGCGGCGATTGCCCCGGCAAGACGGAGCTGCACCGCGACATCCTGCTGCGCTCCGACATCTTCGTGGAATACCCGCCGCAAACCCGGATCGAGGGCGAAATCCAGCAATTGCCCGCCGATTACCCGGTGACGGAGCTGTGGCAGGTGCTGACCGGCGCGGCGGAGGGGCGGCGCGACGCCCGCCAGATCACCCTGTTCGATTCCGTGGGCTTCGCGACGGAGGATTTCTCCGCCCTGCGCTACGTCCGCGACCAGATCGTCGGCACCGGCCTGTATCAGGAACTGGACATGCTGGCCGACCCCGACGAACCGCGCGACCTGTTCGGCATGCTGCTGCGCGCGGCGTCCCCGCCGGGTGCGGTCGCGGCGTAGACGCCCGGCCTTGCCGACTCCAGCCGTCTGGTTGTGGGAGCGGACAACAAGGCTGGAGAATCATGGCCCCCCGCATACGCGGGGCTGTGATTTTGTCCAGCCATAAGCCCATGGAATTTGGCAGTATGGAGCGGGCTGTCTGATCCAGGGAAAACGTGACCGTGGGAACATTGAAACGGGTCGCCGTGCTGCTGCTGCCGTTGCTGGCGATGTGGGTCGCCCCCGCTTGGGCCGAGGGGCGGCGGGTCGCCCTGGTGTTGGGGAACAGCGCCTACCAGCACGCGCCCCCGCTGCCCAACCCGGTCAACGACGCGCGGGTGATCGGCGAGACTCTGGCCAAGGCGGGGTTTGAGCTGATTGGCGGGTCGGCCCAACTCGATCTCGACAAGACGGGGACGGAGCAGGCGATCCGCAAATTCGGCGCGCGGCTGGCCGGGGCCGACGTCGGGCTGTTCTATTACGCCGGGCATGGCGTGCAGGTGCGCGGCAGCAATTTTCTGCTGCCCGTCTCGGCCAACCTGACCAAAGAAGCCGACGTCCGTTATGAGTTGATCGACGTCAGCGTCGTGCTGGACGAGATGACTCTGGCGGAAAGCCGGTTGAACATCATCATTCTGGACGCCTGCCGCAACAACCCGTTCGGCGGGCGCGGGTTGCGGTCGGTGTCGTCGGGGTTGGCGCAGATGCAGGCCCCCGCCGGAACGATCATCGCCTACGCCACCCAGCCGGGCGCGGTCGCCGCCGACGGCGACGGGGCCAACAGCCCCTACACCGAGGCGCTGGCCAAGGCGGTGTCCAAGCCCGGCGACACCGTGTTCGACGTCTTCAACGACGTCGGCGTGACGGTGAAGCGCAACACCGGCGGGGCGCAACAGCCCTGGGTGTCGGCCTCCCCCATCGAAGGGCGCTTTTACTTTCTGGGACCGACCACGGTGGTGACGGCGCCGCCCGCCGCCGCCGCGCCCGCCTCGGCGGACAAGGAAATGGTCTTTTGGGACAGCGTGAAGACCAGCGCCAATCCCCGCATGTTCGAGGCCTATCTCCGCCAATTCCCGCAAGGCGCCTTCGCCGCCATCGCCGAGGCCAAGATCGCGGAATTGAACGGCCCGACGGCGGTGGCGCGGGTCGCCGCCGTTCCCTCCATTCCCGCCGCCCCGCCCTCCTCCTCTTCGGCGTCTCCCGTGCCGCCGCCCGCCGCGCCGGTGGAGCTGTCCACGCCCGCGACACCGCCCGCCCCTCCCCCGCCGGTGGTCGCGGCGTTGGCGGCGCCCCCATCTCCGCCCCCGGCCCTGGCGCGGCGTTTGGACGTGTCGGCCATCCCCTATCTGCCCGCCAAGGCGCGCGACGCGCTGGCGCGCTACCCGGATTTGCCCAGCCCGAAGGCCATCGCGATTTCCCAGCGCGGCAACTACGCCTATTTCTCCAACAAGACGAACAGCCGCAGCGAAGAGGACGTGAAGCGCAGCGCCCTGCAATATTGCCAGTTCAACGCGGAGGAGCCTTGCGCGCTCTACGCCGTCGGCGATGCCGTGCTGTTCGATCCGAAAATCGGCTTTAAGGCCACCCCGGTGGCGATTCCCGGCAGCGGGCGTTTCGATCCCGAACTGGTGCCCTTCGTCTCCGACCGCACGCGCGAGGTTGGGATGGCGAATTACCAGCGCAACCCCGACCACAAGGCCATCGCCCTGACCCCCAGCGGCGTCTGGGCCGCCGTTTGGGGCCGGGCGTCCGACGACGACGCGCGCGAGGCGGCGCTGGAGCAGTGCCAGCAGCGCAGCGAGAAAGAAGACTGCCACCTCTACGCGGTCAACGGCCAAGTCGTGTTTGACGAGGAGCGGTGAGCCGCGTCCACCGCCCTCAGGGCGTGATCCCCGCCGCCTTCAGCTTTTGCGCGATGGTGGTGTGCGACACGCCCAGCCGGGCCGCCAGCTTGCGGCTCGATGGGTAGAGCGGCCACAGGCGGCGCAGCAAATCGGCCTCGAACCGGTGCTGCGCGGTCTGCCAATCGGGGGGGAGGTCGCCTTCGTTCGCCCCCTCGTCGCCGCCGCTCCGCCCGTCGCGGCTGAGGTCGAGATGCTCCAGCCCGATGACCGGCCCGTCGGCGAGGGTCAGGGTGCGGAACACCACATTCTGCAATTGGCGCACGTTGCCGGGCCAGCCATGGTTGGTCAGCCGCTCCAGAGCTTGTGCGGTCAGGCGCGGCTTGGGGCGGCCGATCTGCGCCGCCGCGCCGCCGAGAAAGCGGTCCACCAAGCCCGGAATGTCCTCCCGCCGTTCGCGCAGCGCCGGAACATCGACCCGCAGCACCGACAGGCGGTAGAGCAGATCCTCGCGGAACCGGCCATCGCCGCACAGGCGGGCGAGGTCGCGGTGGGTCGCCGACAGGATGCGCACCGACACCCGTCGCTCCTGCTTGCCGCCCACCCGGCGGAAGGTTCCATCTTCCAGAAAACGCAGCAGTTTGGATTGGACATAGGGCGACATCTCGCCGATTTCGTCCAGGAACAGGACGCCGCCGTCGGCCAGCTCCAACAGCCCCAGCTTGCCGTCGCGCGTCGCGCCGCTGAAGGCGCCGGGGGCGTAGCCGAACAGCTCGCTTTCCACCAGATTTTCCGGCAAGGCGGCGCAGTTGAGCGCCAGAAAGGGCGCGGCGCGGCGCGATCCGGCCCCGTGGATGGCGCGGGCCACCAGCTCTTTGCCGACGCCGGTTTCGCCGCCGATCAGGACCGGGGCCTCGACGTCGGCGAAGCGGCGGACGCGGTCCTTGACCTGGGCGATCAACGGCGATTCCCCGACGATGCGGTCGAGCGTGCCGCTTTCCCCCGGCCCGACCAAGGCCAACTCCCGCCCGATCCGTTGCGAGGCGCGGAAGATGACCAGCCAGCCGCCGCCCTTTTGCTCGTTCTTCTCCGCTTTCGTCGCCACCAGCTCGGCCAGATAGGCCCGGCCATCGACGGTCAACGCCAGCGATCCGCCGCCCGCGTCGGCGCGCAGCCGGGCGGCGATGGCGGCGGGCAGTTTGGCCGACGGGCCGATGATCGCCGGACCGATGATTGCTTGCCCCGCCGCGTTGGCCGCCGCGATCCCGCCATCGGGCGCGACCACCAGCAGCGGGTCGGGGAAGGACGCGACCAGCGTTTCCAGCGCCTCGCGCCGCCGGTCGCCGGGCAACGCGTCGATCGCCGCCACGGATTGGACGCCGGGGATCCATTCCAGGGCCAGGCGCAGGCGCGGCAGGTCGGCGTCGCGCAGGCCGGGCACATGGGCGTAGACATGGCCGGTCTCCACCTCCAGCCGCCGCAGGTCGAACCCGGCGCGGGCGATGACCGCCAAGATCTCGCTGGTGATGCCAAGCCGGTTTTCGCCACGAATGTCGAGCATCATTGTCAGAAATTCCTTACAGCGTCAGAAATTTCTTACACCCGCGTCCGCCCATGGGAAAGCCGGGATTTCACAAAATCCGCGTCGCGCCTGTAAGGAATTTCTTACGCCAAGCTCGTCTGATTCCCCCAAAACCCCCGCTTTTCCGCGCTTGGCCCGCCCCTTGCGATGATGGGGGCGTCCGCGTCCCTCCCCGCATCACGAGGCTTCCCATGTCGTCGTCGCTCAAGCCGTCATCGCCCGCCGTTGGTTTCGCCACCCGCGCCATCCACCATGGCTATGACCCGATGCAGCACAATGGGGCGCTGGTGCCGCCGGTCTACATGACCTCGACCTTCGCCTTCCCCGACGCCGCCACCGGCGGCCAGCGTTTCGCCGGAGAGGGCAAGGGCTACATCTACACCCGTCTTGGCAACCCGACGCTGAATTTGCTGGAAGAGCGGCTGGCGATCCTGGAGGGCGGCGAAGCGGCCTTGGCCACCGCGTCGGGCATGGGGGCCATCACCTCGGCGCTGTGGACCATCGTCCAGCCGGGCGACGAGGTGATCGTCGACAAGACCCTGTATGGCTGCACCTTTTCCTTCCTGCGCCACGGGCTGGCGCGCTTTGGCGTCACCGTCACCCATGTGGATCTGACCGACGTCGCCAATCTGGAATCGGCGCTGTCCGACCAGACCCGCGTGGTCTATTTCGAGACGCCCGCCAATCCCAACATGCGCGTCGTCGACATCGCCGCCGTCGCCGCTGTGGCGCATCGTCGTGGCGCGCTGGTGATGGTGGACAACACCTATTGCACGCCGCTGCTGCAACGCCCGTTGGAGCTGGGGGCCGATCTGGTCGTTCATTCCGCCACCAAATATCTCGGCGGCCATGGCGATCTGACGGCGGGCGCGGTGATCGGCGGGGCCGAGTTGCTGGGCCGCATCCGCATGGTCGGGCTGAAGGACATGACCGGCGCCGTGCTGTCGGCGTCCGACGCCAACCTGATTTTGCGCGGGCTGAAGACGCTGGAATTGCGGATGGAGCGTCATTGCGCCTCCGCCCGGCTGGCCGCCGATCTCATCGCCGCCCATCCGGCGGTCAAGGCCGTCCATTTCCCCGGCCTGCCCAGCCACCCGCAGCACGCGGTGGCCAAGCGCCAGATGAGCGATTTCGGCGGCATGATCGCCTTTGAATTGACCGACGGCTACGCCGGTGGGTTGCGTTTCATGGACGCGCTGCGCCTCGTCACCCGCGCCGTCAGCCTGGGCGACGCCGAAACCCTGGTCCAGCACCCGGCCAGCATGACCCATTCCACCTACACGCCGGAAGAGCGCGCGCTGTACGGCATTTCCGACGGTCTGATCCGCCTGTCCATCGGGCTGGAAACCCCCGCCGACCTGCTGGCCGACCTGTCGCAGGCGCTGGATCACGCGGGCGCCGCCCTAAGTCTGGCGGCGGAATAAGGGGCGCCCCCAGAGGCGCAGGATCGCGAGTTTCGGGTTAAGGTGATTTGATTCCCGTCAAGGCGGGGCTTCAATCCCAGGCGGATCATCCCAGGCTGATCCGCCCAACCCTGAACCAATCGCAGGACGTCGCCATGGCTGTTCGCCTTTCCAACTGGCCGTTGCGCCGTCAAGTTCTGGCGGCCTTGGCCGCCTCCATTCTGGCGTTGGTCCTGTTGTCGGCGGCGGTGATTGGTGAACGTGGGCGTGACATGGCGACCATCGCCACCTTGCGGACGCTGGTCAACGCCACCACCCGCATCGGCGCTCTGTCGCACGAGTTGCAGAAGGAGCGCGGCGGGAGCGCCCTGTTTCTGGGCGGCGGCGGCAAGCAGTTCGGGCCGGAGCTGAACGCTCAGCGCGCCCAGTCCGACGTCGCCATCACCGCCCTGCGCGACGCGCTGAAACCCTTGCGCGGGAATGAGGCTTTCGACGGATTCCTGAAGGCGATCGCCGATTCCGAAGCGGAACTCACGGCGTTGGCCGGGAAACGCGCCGACATCGACCGCTTGGCGATCAAGGGGCTGGACGCCACCGCCTATTACAGCCGGGTGATTGGCGGGTTGCTGGATTCCGCGTATCAGATCAGCCGCGTCACCCACCACGCGGCCCTGAAGGATCCGCTTGTCGCCTACATCGCCCTGACCCAAGGCAAGGAGCGAGCCGGGCTGGAGCGCGCCACCGGCGCCGCCGGCTTCGCCGCTGGGCGGTTCGACGCGGCGCTGTATCAACGGCTGGCGTCGTTGATCGCGGCGCAGGACACGTTTTTCTCGGTCTTCCTGAACGTCGCCAACGGCGATCAAGCGGCGCTGTTTCGCGACGCGGTGGCCGGGGCCGCTCAGGACAACGTGACGGCGCTGCGCAAACTGGCGTTGGATGCGGGCGTCGGCGGCGATTTGAAGGGCGTGCAGGCCCCGGTCTGGTTCCGGGAAACCACGGCGCGCATTGACGCGATGAAGCGGGTCGAAGACCGGCTTGCCCAGGATTTGCAGGATTTCGCCGCGCGCGAAGCCGACGCGGCGCGGACGTCCTTCGCCATCGTGCTGGCGCTGGCCGTGCTGGGGTCAGGGTTGGCGCTGTTGATCGGTTTGCTGGTGGTCCGCTCCATCACCACCGCCATCGGCGGCCTGACTCGGGCGACCGAACGCATCGCGGCTGGCGACGTCCACGCGACGGTGCCGGGCGATGATCGTGGCGACGAGGTTGGCGCGCTGGCGCGCGCCATCCATGACATTCGCGGCGCTGGGGTGGCGGCGATGCGGATCAAGACCGCGCTCGACAACGTGTCGGCCAACACGATGATGGCCGACACCAACGGCGTGGTCGTTTACATGAACCAGGCGGTGCTGGACATGTTCCGCAACGCCGAGGCGGACATCCGCCAGCAGCTTCCGCATTTCCGCGCCGACGCTCTGCTTGAGAATCCGGCCATGCAACGGGAATTGTTGGCGACCTTGAACGGCTCGCGCCACGCCCGGATCACGGTGGGCGGGCGCAGCTTCAACCTGATCGCCACGGCGGTGATGGACGAACAGGGCATGCGTCACGGCACCGCCGTGGAATGGCGCGACGTCACCCAAGAGTTGAGGATCGAGCGCGAGGTGGCGGCGATGGTCCAGGCCGCCGCCGCTGGCGATTTTGCTCAGCGGATCGATCTGACGGGCAAGGACGGCTTCATGCTGGAACTGGCGCGCAGCATGAACAGCCTGTCGGAAACGGCGGCCCTGTCGCTTCAGGATGTTGTGACGTTTCTGGAGGACCTCGCGACCGGCAACCTGTCGGCCCGCGTCAGCGGCGACCATCGCGGCATGTTCGCGCGCATCCAGAGCGACGCCAACAGCACGGCGGAGCGGTTGGCCGACATCGTGGCCCGCATCGCCGTCGCCGCCGAAACGATCAGCACCGCGTCGTCGGAAATTTCCATGGGGTCGTCGGATCTGGCGGAACGGACCGAACAGCAGGCCAGCAGCCTGGAAGAAACCGCCGCCAGCATGGAGCAATTGTCATCCACCGTACGATCCAACGCCGACAGCGCCCAGCGCGCCAACCGCATGGCCGAAGAGGCGCGCGGCTCGGCCCAAGCGGGCGGAACGGTGGCCGTGTCGGCGGTCGGCGCCATGAAGCGGATTGAAGAGGCCAGCCGCAAGATGACCGACATCATCGGCGTCATCGACGAGATCGCCTTTCAAACCAATTTGCTGGCGCTGAACGCGGCGGTCGAGGCCGCGCGGGCGGGCGACGCCGGGCGCGGCTTCGCCGTGGTGGCGCAGGAGGTCCGGCAACTGGCCCAGCGTTCGGCGCAAGCGTCGAAGGAGATCAAGGGCTTGATCCTGGACAGCGACGGGCAGGTCAAGACGGGGGTCGAACTGGTGCAGAAGGCGGGCGGGGCGTTGGAGGGCATTGTGTCCGGCGTGCGCGACGTGGCGGCGTTGATCGCCGACATGGCGAACGCGTCAAGCGAACAAGCGACCTCGTTGGACGAAATCAACGCCGCCGTGGCGCAGATGGACGAGATGACTCAGAAGAACGCGGCGTTGGTCGAACAAACCACCGCCGCCGCCCACGCGATGGCGGGCGAGGCGGCGGAGCTGCGCGCGCTGGTCGGGTTCTTCCAACTGGATCAAGGCCAACTGGATCAAGGCCAACTGGATCAAGGCGCGGAACGCCGGTGACGGAAAACCCCGCTGACGTTTCCGTCAGCGGGGTTGCCGCTTTGGACGGAGGAGGACCTCCAACCGTCACGCGCTGCGCACCGTGGCGATGAAGGCGCTGACCTCGCGGCGCAGACGGTCGGCTTCGACCGCCAGGGCTTCGGATGTGGTGCGGACGTCGCTGGCGGCGGCCCCGGTCTGCTGGACCGCGTTGGACACGCCGACAATGTTGGACGACACCTCTTCCGTGCCATGCGCGGCTTGGGTCACGTTGCTGGCGATGTCGCGGGTCGCCGCCCCTTGCTCTTCGATGGCGGCGGCGATGGTCGTGGCGATCTCGCTCATCCGGCCAATGATTTGGCCGATGCCGCCAATCGCCATGCGGGCGCCGCCGGTGGCGACCTGGATTTCTTGCACCTTGCTCTGAATCTCGTCGGTGGCGCGCGAGGTCTGGGTCGCCAACGCTTTGACCTCGCTGGCGACCACGGCGAAGCCCTTGCCCGCTTCGCCCGCGCGGGCCGCCTCGATGGTGGCGTTCAGCGCCAGAAGGTTGGTTTGCGCGGCGATGCCGCTGATGAGTTCCACCACCTGCCCGATCTGTTCGGTGGCGACGACCAGCCCCTGAATGGTGGTGTTGGCCCTCTCGGCGTCGGACACCGCCTGTTCGGCGATGCGGGTCGAGGTTTCGACCTGATGGCCGATTTCACCGATGGAGGCCGACAACTCTTCCGTTGCCGAGGCCACCGTCTGCACATTGACCGACGCCTGTTCGGACGCCGCAGCGACGATGGTGGATCGTTCGCTGGCCTGGGTGGCGGTGGTGGACAAAGCGGTGGCGGCGCGCTGCATCCCGGTCGCGGCGGTGGCCACCGTCTCGACAATGCCCTGAACCGCGCCTTCAAAATTGTCGGCCAACCGCATCATCGCCTGTTTGCGCTCGGCGGCGGCCCGTTGTTCGGCGGCGGCCTGTTCGGCCTCCAGACGCTTCATCTCTTGGGCGTTGATTTTGAAGATCTCCAGGGCGCGGGCCAACGCGCCGATTTCATCGCGGCGCTGCGTGTTGGTGACGTCAATCGCCAGATCACCTTGCGCCAAGCGGCCCATCGCCTGGGTGATGCCAGCCAAAGGACGGGTGATCGCGCGCGAAATCAACCAAGCCAGCAAACCGCCCAGCAGCAGCGCCGCCACCGTCACCACCAGCCCCAAGCTTTTGGCCGAGGACACTGCGGCGTCGGTCATGCTTTGCAGCCTTTCTTGATCGGCCATGGCGTTCTGACGGATCGTGCTGATCCGCTCATTCGCGGCCCGTCCGTTCTGCTCCATGGTTTCTTCGCGAACGGCGCGAATGTCCGCGTCCAAGGCGGTGATTTTTTCGATGCCGGCGACATAATTTGGCAGTTCTGGGATAATGTCCGCCAGTTTCGCCTTGGATGGCTGTTCATCGCCAAGGCCGGATTGCAGCGACGTTACCTTTGCCTGCAAAGCGGTCAAATCCGAGCGGATCCGGATCAAATCTTCCGCGCGGTGTTCGGCGATGAAGCGGGCGACGAGGACGCGGGTCAACAGAAACTGTTCGCTGAATCCGGCGACGATGACGGTGCGGTCCAGGCTGCCGCCGCGTTTTTCAAGCTGAACCGTTTCGCTGAAGGCGGTTCGGATTTGAGCGCCCAATTTGTTGACGATGGACGTGACCAGCCCCTCCCGCTCGTGGCGCAGAGCGACCAGACGATCAAAATCCTTGGAGAATTGGCCGCCAAACGCCATGGCTTCTGTCGCCAGCCGACGGTTGTCGGCCAACTCCATGCGCTCGCCGACCATTTTCAGACGCTCTTGAAACTGGGCCAGCGATTTGTGGAAGCTTGCGGGCGCGTCCTCGCGTCCGGTCGCTATGAACTCTTGCGCGGCGCTCAGGGCGTCCGACATGTCGGTGTCGGCTTCGCCCAGCAGACTGGCTGTCCTGGTCTGGGCTGAAAATTGCCGCATGGCGCCTTCGCTGGCCTTCAGCCCCGTCCAAGACACCGCGCCCAACCCGACCAGCAGGCACAAGGTGAGGCCGAAGCCAGCGTAGACCTTGGTTGCGGTTTGCAAATTGGCGAAGGTGCTTGCCAGAGATGCGTGTTGTTGGGCGCTTTTTGTCATCACCATCACTCCACCCGCGTGCCGACGATGTCGGTCTTTCGCTTGATTGTCTTTGATCGCCTTTCTGTTCAAAAATCACGCCAGAAGATGCGCGGTGAAAAATCGGCGCGCGATCGCCCTTTGCCGGGCGGTTTGTCGCATTTTGAGAATCACGCGGGGCTGGTTTTGGCAATCTGCATGTTTGGAACAATTCCATTAGCATTTTGCGGAATAACCACCCCCTGCCGGATGCCGTCGCGTCAGCCGAAAAACTGCCCGCCATTCACCTCGATCACCTGCCCGGTGATGTAACCGGCCAGTCGGTTCGAGGCGAGAAACAGATAAGCGCCGACGCAATCCTCCGCCGCGCCCAGCCGTTTCAACGGGATGCGCGCCGCCGTTTGCGCCAGCTTTTCCGGGGTGGAGTAGCGGTCGTGGAAATCGGTGGCGATGGTGCCGGGGGACACGGCGTTGACCCGAATCCCGTGCGGCGCCAGTTCGGTGGCCAGCGACCGGGCGAGGCTGGCCTGGAACGCCTTGGCGGCGCTGTAGAGCGAGGAACCGGGGCTGCCGCCGGTCCGGCCGGAGATCGAGCCGGTGTTGACGATGGCCCCGCGCGACGCGATCAAGGCGGGCAGCGCCGTGCGGCTGGCGATCAGGGCGGAGGCGGCGTTCAAGTCGAACTGCTGTTGCAGGAAATCATCGTCGATGTCGGCCAACGCCACCCGTCCCAACATGGTTCCGGCGTTGTTGATGAGGACGTCCAACCCGCCGAGCGTTTGAACCGCCCGCTCCACCACGCCGCGCGTCTGCGCCCGGTCGGCGAAATCGCCGGTCAGCGGGATCACGCCGCGACCGATGCGGCTGGCCAACGCGGCCACCGCCGTTTCATCGCGACCATGGATCGCCACCCGCGCCCCCAGTTCGGCGAAGGCGCCCGCCACCGCCGCGCCGATGCCCCGGCTGCTGCCCGTCACCAGCACGCGTTTGCCGGCGAAATCCTGGCCCAAAAGGTCGGTCGGCCAGCGTTGTTCGGTCATGGTGGAGGCTCCCTGTCGGATG
This sequence comes from Azospirillum sp. FG154, assembly GCF_057809575.1. Taxonomy (NCBI): domain Bacteria; kingdom Pseudomonadati; phylum Pseudomonadota; class Alphaproteobacteria; order Rhodospirillales; family Azospirillaceae; genus Azospirillum; species Azospirillum sp. FG154. The sequence goes on from NZ_JBMDKF010000027.1 coordinate 65,638, forward strand.
GTTCGTGGTTTGATTTTTCGGGCGGCGCCTGTGCGGATTGGAACATGCGCTCCGCGCGTTTGTGTTCGTAGACGATCATAGGGGGGCGCGGCGCGGCGCGTCAACGCGGGGGACGGATCGGTTTATTCCCTCGGGATTGTTGTGCAGATGCGAATAGAGTTGTCGCGACAGTCAGATTTATCCCCGCCCGATGAACGACTAAATATGTCTTCACCGCCAAGGCGCAGCCGACGGCGCACAGAACTCCGCCCCGCCATTGGGGCGCCGCGTTGAAAAGGAAAACATCATGTTCGTTCGCACGCTTACGGCGGCCACCCTGTCGCTTGCCGTTTTCGCTTCGAGCGCCGCCTTCGCCAGCAGCAATTTCGACAACCTGCTGGCCGAGACCAAGACCGCCGCTCTCGCCGTCACCGCCGTTCAGGCCGAACGGAGCGACCGCGATCTCGCCAACAGCTACATCGTGATGGCGGAATCGCTGGCCAAGCAGGGCGACGAGGCCAAGGCGCTCAGCCTGCTGACCTTCGCCCGGGGCAAGCTCGGCCTGTCCCGTCAAGAGCGCCTCGCGGCTCAGTAAGGCCGCTCTCTCCCTCTGAAGCATCGTTTTTATCAAGCGCGACGCGTTCCCAATGAGGGGCGTCGCCGCACCATCATCTTGAAAAGGACACCACCATGTTTTCTCGCACCATCGCCGCCGCCGCCCTGTCGTTCGCCGTTTTGACCTCGGGTTCGGCCTTCGCCGCCAGCTTTGACAGCGTGTTGGCGGACACCAAGGCCGCCGCCGTGTCGGCCCAGCTTGAGCGCAACGACCGTGACCTCGCCAACAACTACATCGTGATGGCGCAGTCCCTCGCCGCTCAGGGCGAAGAGGCCAAGGCCTTGAACTTTCTGAACTTCGCCCGTGGTCGGTTGGGGCTGGCCCCGTCGGACAGCCCGGTCATGCAGGCGGAACAGAGTCCGGCTCCGTTCCAGACCAGCGAGATGGACAGCCGTGGCTCGCTCCGTTGAGACTTGCGGCGGACCGATTGTTGATAAGCCGCAGGATCGCGTGACGCGTTCCGTTCGGCTCTGACGACCGCTCGATCATTTCCTTGCCGTGACAGGCTCCCGCGATCCGGGACGTCACGGCGAGGATGATCGGACAGCGGTGTTTTGGCGTGTCCGCGTCGCGCCCGCTCAGCCGATTTTTTCGGCCTCCAGGTCGATGGTGACGGCGCTGTTTTCCCGTTCGGGATCCACGCCATGGTCGCGCAGCAATTCCGCCCGAATCTCGGCCAGCTTGGCTTTGCAGCGGGCGTAGTCCGCCAGCAGCGTCTTGCGCCGATCCGGCGCCGCTTCGGTCTTGGCCGGGCGCAGCGATTGTTTGAAGTCGATCAGTTGCCGACGGGTGACGTCCGGGCGGATCAGCCCGACCGCCTTGGCCCGCTCCAACTCGTCGGGCTTCATGGTGACGATCTGATAGGCGACGCTTTCCGCCCCCGGCAACATCTCCAGCGTCAGGCGCCCGGTGTCGATGGCCTCCGCCACCGCGCGGAAGCGGTAGGCGGTTTCCACCGAGAACGGCATGTCGCTGACGATCATCGCCTCGAACTCGCCATGGGGCAAAGTGTCTTTGGCGCGGTTCAGATAACGGCCAATCGACAGGAATTCCTTGCGGCTGCGGTTCCAGTGATAGCGGATTTCCTGCGCGAACTCCTCGCGGGTGCGGCAGGGCACAATGGCGTCGCTGATGTCCGTCGCCCGGCGGTCGCCCTTGGATGGCGGCAGGGTTGACGGCGGCAAGGTTGACGGTGGGCGGGCGGAGCTTTGCTGAACGGTGGTGGGCGCGGGGCGCGTCGGCGTTTCGCCGCTGACGGGCGGCGCCTTCGGCGCGGCGGCGGCTTTCTTGATGAAGGATTTGACGTTCGCCATGCTCACAGTCCCAACTCGTGCCGCACGAAATACCAAGCCCCCAAACATTCGTCGGCCCCGTTGACCGTGCCGACGTCGACGATGGAGCAACCGATGTCGTCCACCCGGTGCATGTCCTCGATGTCCGGCACCTCGTGCGGCACCAGACGACCGACCCGGCCCAACTCCAGCTTGGCTTCGCGCAGGCTGACCGAACGCCGTTTCACCCGGTTCAGCAGAAAGGCCGCCGGTCGGCCATAATCGCGCAGGAAGCCCATCCAGGGGATGACGCTCATCTTGTCGAAACGCCCGACGCCGGTCGGCACCAGCACCAGATCGGCCCGGCGCAGCAGGATCTTGACGCTTTCGGGAAACAGCTCGACCGAGGGCGGCGTGTCGATGAACACCACGTCATAGACGCTGGCGTCGATGCGGGCCAAGGCCCGTTCCACATCGTCCAACGAGCCTTCGTAATGATCGACGCGGGCGACGTCGTGCGGGCGGCGCAGATCGTGCCACTGGCTGAGCGTGCGTTGCGGATCGAAATCCAGCGTGGCCACCCGCATGCCGTCGCGCGCCGCCGCGACGGCGGTGTTCTTGCAGCTCGTCGTTTTGCCGACCCCACCCTTCGGCGCGCTGTAGACCACCCAGCGGGCGCCGCTGGCGGCTGAATTCTGTACCGGTTTTTCGGCGCGCGGCTTTTGGCGCTTGGTCGCGGCCACGGCGGTCGGGTTGGCCATCGAATCCCCCTAAAACGGCGTTGCACCGTTCTTTTAGCCGATTGCCGAGGGGGCCGGAAGACCAAAAGGACGCCCGCCGCGCGAAGTTTTTCTCCGCGCGCCGGGCGTTTCTGTACCAATGGCGTTACTGGTAACGCTTTTTTCTGTACCGCTCTGGTCGGCTTGCCTCAGGCGGCGGCCACCGCCGTTCCGGTTTCGCTCTTCACCAGCTTGTGCAGGGCGGTGGAGGCCGCGACCTTGCCGCCTTCGGCGTAGGATTCGTGATTCCGTTCGATGTGGCGCAGGTCATAGAGATAATTGACCATCACGCCGTGGGACTGCTTCAGCCCCTTGGCCGACAGGTCGGCCATCGGGTTGATCCGCTCCAACCGGGCGCCGTTGCCCAGATGGAAGCGCGCCACCGGATCGACGGGCCGCCGGTTGGCTCCCTGCGCCTTCAGGAAATAGCGGGCGGCGACGCTTTGCAGCAGCGGGGACAGCGCCTCCACCACCGCCGGGTCGCGGTGCCAGCCGTCGCCGTCGAGCGCCGTCAGGCGGGTCTTTTCCTCCGCGCTCAGCATGCCCGACTCTTTGGCGCGTTCCTTGGCCAGCCACCCGGCGAAGCCCGGCGCGGGCGACAGGGTGACGAAGTTGGTCAGGCCGGGCAGTTCCCGGCTCAGCTCCTGCACCACCTGTTTCAGCAGGAAATTGCCGAAGGAAATGCCCCGCAAGCCGTCCTGGCAGTTGGAGATCGAATAGAAAATCGCCGTCGTCGCCTGCGCCGTCGGCATCGGTTTGCGGTCTTCCGACAACAGCTCCGCGATGGACGAGGCGATGCCGTCGGTCAACGCGATCTCCACGAAGATCAGCGGCTCATCGACCAGTTGCGGGTGAAAAAAGGCGAAGCAACGGCGGTCGGGCGGCTCCAGGCGGCGGCGCAGATCCTCCCAATCATGGATGGCGTGGACCGCCTCGTACCGGATGATCTTGTGCAGAATGTTGGCCGGGGTGGACCAGTCGATCCGCCGCAGAACCAGGAAGCCTCGGTTGAACCAACTGGAAAAGAGATGGGCGAAATCGGCGTCCATCGCGTCGAAGCCGGGAATCAACGCGGCGTGGCGCAACGCCTCCTCGCGCATCCGCACCAGGCTGTGGGTGCCGCCGGGGGCCAGATTCAGGCGGCGGATCAGCTCCTGCCGCCGGGGTTCGGCGGCGACGTGCAGGTCAATCGCCCGGCGGTCGTCGGGATCGGCGGTCCAGGCGGCGATGGCCTGCTCCAGCCGCTTGCGGTCGGGGCCGAACCGCTCGGCCAAGGCCGCCAGAAAGCGTTGCCGCTCAGCCCCATCCGCCGCCGCGTAGCGGGTCAGGATCTCCTGGGCCAGGGCCACGCCCGACGCCTCGCCCCGCCCCGACAGCAGGGCGTCGCACAACCCGATCAGATCCTGCGGGGGGCTGTCGGCGCCGTCGCCGCGCGACAGGCCGACCAGCGCCCGCCCCCGGTCGGCGATGGTTTGCAGAAGATCGCCGAAAAAGGATCCGTCCATCATGCCGCTCCCCCGTTGCGGCGGCGCCCGATCACGCCGCCCGCTTGTCGAAATGGTCCTTGTGGGCGTCGCGCAACAGGTTTTTCTGCACCTTGCCCATGGTGTTGCGCGGCAGTTCGTTGGTGAAGACGACGGCCTTCGGCACCTTGAAGTTGGCGAGCTGCTCTTTGCAGGCGCGCACCACCGCCGCCTCGTCCAGCGCGTCCACCCCCGGCTTGCGCAGGACGACGGCCATGACCGCCTCGCCGAAATCGGGGTGCGGCACGCCGATCACGGCGGATTCGACCACGCCGTCGATGGCGTCGATCACCGTTTCAACCTCTTTGGGATAGACGTTGAAGCCGCCGGAGATCACCAGATCCTTGGCCCGCCCGATGATGTGGACATAGCCGCGCTCGTCGATCTTGCCGACGTCGCCGGTGATGAAATAGCCGTCGGCGCGGAACTCCTGCGCCGTCTTTTCCGGCATCCGCCAATAGCCGATGAAGACGTTCGGCCCCTTCACCTCGATGACGCCGATGGCGCCGGGGGTGGCGATCGGCTCGCCGGTCTTCTCGTCGGCCACGCGGACGGAGACCTCGGGCAGCGGAAAGCCGACGGTGCCGGGAACGCGCTCGCCGCTCAACGGGTTGCTGGTCAGCATGCCGGTTTCGGTCATGCCGTAACGCTCCAGGATCGGCTTGCCCGTGCGCTCGAAAAACTCCCGGTGGGTGTCGGCCAGCAGCGGGGCGGAGCCGGAGATGAACAGCCGCATGTGCGCCGTCGCGTCGCGGGTCAGGCGGTCGTCGGCCAACAGGCGGGTGTAGAAGGTCGGCACCCCCATCATCATGGTGGCGCGCGGCAGCAGGCGAAACACCACGTCGGGGTCGAATTTCGGCTGGAACAGCATGGAGGAGCCGTTCATCAGCACGCAATTGATGGCGACGAACAGGCCGTGCGTGTGGAAGATCGGCAGCATGTGCAGCAGCACGTCGTCGGGCTGGAATCCCCACAAACGGTGCAGCGTCGCCGCGTTGGACGCCAGATTGCGGTGCGTCAGCATCGCCCCCTTCGACCGTCCGGTGGTGCCCGAGGTGTAGAGGATCGCCGCCAGATCGCCCGCCGCGCACGCCACGGTGTCGAAGCCGGTCGGCTTTCCGGCGGCGCGCTCGGTCAAACTGCCCTCGCCAGCGGCCCCCAGCGTCAGCAGCGCGCCGACCCCAGCCTCGTTCGCCGTGTCGCGCAGCCCTTCGGCGGCGGCGGGGGAGCACACGAAGACGCGCGGCGCGGCGTCGGTCAGGAAATAGGCGACTTCGGCGCGGGTGTAGGCGGTGTTCAGCGGCAGATAGGCCGCGCCGACGCGCAGGCAGGCCAGATAAAGAAAGACGGCTTCCGCCGATTTCTCCACCTGCACGGCCACCCGGTCGCCCTTGACCACGCCAAGCTCGCTCAACAGATGGGCGTAACGGGCGCTGGTCGCGGCGAGGTCGGCGTAGCTGAGGACGGTCCCCGACGCCAATTCCAAGAAGGGAGCGGCGGGGTTGGCCGGGAAGCGCGCCGCGACGATGTCGTAAAAATTCTCGCTCATAATGGGTCGTTTCCCTTCAAAGCGGGGAGATGGGCGTCTCCCCGTGCCGATTCAGCCTTTTTTGACAAGCGACAGGATCAGGTCAACCACAGTCTTTTGCGCCGCCGCGCGCGCCTCCGGATTGCCGCCGACCTGCGGGCCTTTCTGGACGCACGCGTCGGTGTAGGCGAAGGGGGCGTTGGTCGCGGTGTTTATCAACTGCCCCGGCGCGCGCTCCTCGATGCTGCATTCCCGCACTGTTTGCGCGGAGGCCGAAACCACCGGGCCGTCGCTCAGCGGCGTGTCGAAGCCGTGATGGGCGTCGGGGTAGCTGGTCAGGGTGACGGCGGCCCCGGCCTTTTGCAAACGCTCCACCTGGGCGGCGCAGGTCCGCAGCGGGTTGTAATCGTCCGCCGCCCCATGAATGAGGTGGATCGGACGGGCCACCGACTTCAGATCGTCGATGTAGCGGGTGGCGCAATCCGGGTAGAAGGGGATGTAGCCCGCGAACTCCGCTCCCGAATGGTTCCACAAAGCGTGAAAACGGGCGAGCGAGGCGTAGAAGGCGGCTTGCCCGCCGCGCGAGAAGCCCATCAGCACGATGCGCTGCGGATCGACGCGCGGGTGCTTGGCCAGAATCTCCAGCGAACGGTAGATGTCGAGGATGAGGTTGAGACGGCCAAGCTTGGCTTGATCGGCGGAGGTGGAGACCAGCCCCCGCCCGGTGAAACCATCAATCGCGAAGGTGGACACGCCTTGCGCGTTCAGCAGCCGCGCCCACATTTCGATGTTCGGCCCCATGCCGCCGGAGCCGTGCATCAGCACGACGACCGGCAAGCGACCCTCCCCTTGCGCCACGCGGAATTCGCCGGTGACGGTGACGGGAACCGCGTTGGCGCTGTCCCCGGTGAGGAATTGCGCGTCGCTGAGGGTCAGCGAGGGGATCGAATGCAGTTCGACCCGGTTGGCGATGGTCGCGCGCTCCTGCGCGGCGGCGGGGGCGAAGGCCGCGCCGAAAGCGGCCAGGGTGAAGACGGCGCCCGCGATGAAGCGGCGCGGGGAAAGACGGGTTGCCACGATGGCGCTCCTTGAACGATGGTGGCCTTTAGCCGAGTGGTTTTCGAGGGAGCGGGCGGTCAGGCCCCGTAAACCCAGCCCGGCAAGGCCGTGGCGATCCCCGGAAAGAAGCAGAGCAGCAGCACGCACAGGATCATCAGGCCGACGAAGGGCATGACTCCCCAGATGACGTCCTTCAGCGGGATGTCGGGGGCGATGTTTTTGATGACGAAGATGTTCAGCCCGACCGGCGGGTGAATCAGCCCCATTTCCATCACCACCATCATGATGACGCCGAACCAGATCAGATCGAACCCGGCGGCGCGCAGCGGCGGCAGGATGATCGGCGCGGTCATCAGGATGATCGACACCGGCGGCAGGAAAAAGCCCAACACCACCACCATCACCAGAATGGCGGCCAACAGAACCCAGCGCGACAGATGCAAGGCGACGATGGCCTCCGCCGCGCTCTGGCTGATGTGCAGATAGCTCATGACGTAGGAATAGAGCAGCGACATGCCGATAATCATCATCAGCATCGTCGATTCCCGCAGGGTCGAGGTCAGCATCGGCCCGAACTGGTCCAACCGATGCGCGCCATAGACCACCGCCACCAGCGCCAAGGCCAGAACCCCGCCCAGCCCCGCCGTTTCCGATGGCGTGGCGAAGCCGCCATACAGCGCCACCATCACGCCGGTCAGCAGAATGACGAAGGGCAGCACGCGCGGCAGCGACGACAGCTTTTCCCGCGTGGTGAAATTCTCTTCCTTCAGCAGCGGCGAGTCCAACCGGCCTTCGCTCAACGCCATCCGCTTTTCCTTGCGGAAGCGGGCCACGGCGTAGACGGCGAACAGCACGACCATCAGCAGGCCCGGCCCGATGCCCGCCAGGAACAGCCGCCCCAGCGATTGCTCCGCCGCCACGGCGTAGAGGATCATGGTGATCGAGGGCGGCAGCAGAATGCCCAGCGTGCCGCCCGCCGCGATGATGCCCGCCGCGAAACCGCCGGAATAGCCGCGCCGCCGCATTTCCGGGATGCCCGCGCTGCCGATGGCCGAGCAGGTGGCCGGGCTGGATCCCGCCATGGCGGCGAACAGGCCGCAGGCGAAGACGTTGGCGACGCCCAAACCGCCCGGCACCTTGTGCAGCCAGGCGTGCAAGGCCGAATAAAGATCGGCGCCCGCCCGCGATTTGCCGATGGCCGCGCCCTTCAGAATGAACAGCGGGATGGTCAGCAGGGTGATGCTGGCCATTTCCTCGTAAACATTCTGCGCCACGGTGTCGAGCGCGGCGGCGGGCATGAAGATCATCATGAACAGCGTCGCCACCAGCCCCAGGGCGAAGGCGATGGGTATCCCGGAAAACAGCACGCCGAAGGTCGCCGCGCCATACATCAGACCCAGTTCCAACGCGCCCATCACCCGGCCTCCCCGTCGGACAGCAGGCTGTCCAGGATTTGCAGAAGAATTTGCAGCGCCAGCAGCGACATGCCCACCGCCATGAAGGAGTAGGGAATCCACAAGGGCGGCGCCCAGGAGGATTGCGTCACCATCCCGTCCTCCCACGCCTCGTGAAACAGGCTCCAGGATTTCCAGGCGAAGAAGGCGCAAAAGCCGAAGGACGCCACGTCGGCGGCGAAGCGGCGGACGCGGTCCACGGCGGGCGGCAGCAGATCGGCGAGCGCGTCGATGGCGACATGGCCGCGCCGCGCCTGCACCCAGGCCGCCGACATGAAGGTGGCCCCGACCAGCAGGAACACCGCCATTTCATCTTGCCAGTCGGCGGCGTGATGGAAGGCGTAGCGCGTCACCGCCTCGTGCGTCAGCACCGCTCCGGCGGCCACCACGGCGACCGAGGCGAGCACGACGACGACGCGGTTGACGAAGGCGAGCGCCGCGCCGATCAACCGCAGAGACGGCGCGCGGACCACCGGCCCGCTGGCTCCGCCAAAGATGAGGTTGCGCTCGGCGGCGGACATCAGACCTGCTCCGCCAGCTTGAGCAGCCGGGCGCCGTCCTTGGTGCGTTCGGCGAAATCCTTCCAAGCCGTCTCGCGGGCGATGTCGGTCCAGCGCCGCACCGCGTCCGCCGTCATGTCGGCGGTGGCGACCCCGGCCTTGCCGTAGATCTGGGCGATGCGGGAGTCGTCCGCCTGCGCGGCGGGATAACCGAAATTCTCCATCTCCAGCCCGACCTGCTCGACCACCTTCTGTTGGTCGGGGGTGAGGGAATCAAAGATGGTCTTCGACATCATCAACGGTTCCAGCATGAACCAATAGCTGTGCTGTTTGGGCACCGTCAGATGCTTGCTCAGCTCTTCCAGTTTGAAGGAAATCAGGCTGGTGGACGACGTGATCGCCGCGTCCACCGCGCCGGTCTGCATGCCCGCGTACAGCTCGTTCGACGGGATGGTGCTGACCGCCGCGCCCGCCGCCTTCAGCATCATGTCCATCTCGCGGCTGCCGCCCCGGATCTTCATGCCTTTCACGTCGTCGGGATTCATCACCGCCCCGGCGCGCGACGCCGTGCCGCCCGCCTGCCACATCCAGGTCAGCAGCTTGACGCCCTTGGAATCCATGATCCGGGTCAACTCTTGACCAATCGGCGCGGTGCGCCAGCGGCGTCCCTGCTCGTAGCTGGTGACGAGGCAGGGCATCAGACCCAAATTCGCCTCCGGCACCTCGCCTCCGGCGTAGGGCATAGGGTAGAACGACAGATCCAACGCCCCCTTCCGCAGCGCGCTGAACTGGGCGAGCGTCTTCATCAGCGAGGAGCTGGGGTAGATCTCGAACCGCAGGGTTCCGGCGGTGCGTTTTTCCACTTCGGCGGCGAAATGGCGGGTGAGGCGGTCGCGGAAATCGCCCTCTTCCAGCGTGCCGCCGGGGAATTGGTGGGAGATTTTCAGCGTGCGGGCGTCCGCCGCCCAACCCAGGCGGGACGCGGCGATGATGGCGGGGGCGGCCAGAGCGGCGCCGACCAGGGCGCGTCGCGAAACGATCATGGTGCAGACCTTTCCAGTCAGCAGGACCTGCCGGAGCGGCGGCGCTGTGTCAGCGGCGGCGTGGGGCGGGCCTGTGGAAACACGAAAATGGCGATGCTGCGGGTCGTCCCGCAGATCCATGGGCTGGTGGCGCTGGTCAGGGACCAGTCAGCGGTGCGGGTCGGCGGCGGGGGGGAACGTCATGGGCTTCCTCCTGTATCGCGTTTATGGATTCTTGCATGCGATATCGTTCTTTATGTATGCCAAACTTTGTTGGGCATGGCAATTGTTTTTGCGTTTGTGTATTCTTGAAACGCGAGATCGGCTAAAATCCGCGCCGCAGAGGAAACAGGAGTCAGCATGACCATGAACGAGAGCGTGAGCGAACGCGCCGAACCCAAGCAGAATCGCGCCGACCAACTGCGCGATCTGATTGAGGAGGACATCGCGTCGGGTCGCCTGCTTCCCGGTTCCCGGCTGGAGGAAAGCGCGCTCGCCGAACGCTTCAGCGTCTCCCGCACCCCGGTGCGCGAGGCGCTGGCGCAACTGGCCTCGGCGGGGCTGGTGGAAATGCGGCCCCGACAGGGCGCGGTTGTGGCGACGCTCAGCGTGGAGAGCATCGTCGAGATGTTCGAGGTGATGGCCAATCTGGAATCGCTGTGCGCCGAGCTGTGCGCCCGCCGGATGACCGCCGCCGACCACGCCAACCTGCTGGCCCTGCACGAGCGCTGCAAGGCGGTCAGCGAGAATGGCGACGTCGAGGCCTATTACCAGGCCAATCGCGAATTCCACGACGCCATTTATGTCGGCAGCCACAACCGCCATCTGGAAGAGATGACGCGGGGCTTGCGGAACCGGGTGTCGTCCTATCGCCGCCTGCAACTGCGCCATCCGGGCCGGATGCGGCGATCCTGGGCTGAACATGACGCGATTGTTCAGGCCATCGTCGCCGGGGATTCCGACGCCGCGCGCGACGTCACCAAACGCCACATCGCCATCCAGGGCGACACCTTCACCGATTTCCTGGCCGCGCTGCGCGTGTCGCGCCTGGACGTGGCCTGAGCGGACGCCTTGTTCGGAATGAGACTTTTCTTTGCGCGAAGTGTTTGCGTTGGCCAAAGCCTTGCGCTATGGTCCGCTTCCGCAGGCGATGGACCCGTAGCTCAGCTGGATAGAGCGCTGCCCTCCGAAGGCAGAGGCCGATGGTTCGAATCCATTCGGGTCCGCCAATTTCCCCGTTGTTTATCAATGCATTGAAGTTCTTCCCCCTCGGGGATCACACGCACGGGCATGTGGAACAATGCATGGACGGGACAAGCATGGCTGTGATCCGCCATTCAGCCATCAACCTTGTAGCGCGCCAAATGGTTTGACGTGATCCGCCAGATGGTTTGACAGTTTCGCG
>NZ_JBMDKF010000028.1:0-75985 GCF_057809575.1 Azospirillum sp. FG154
AGGTCAGCGATCTGGCCCCGCTGGCCGGATGCGCAACACTCCAGACACTCCACTGCTCCGTCACCCAGGTCAGCGATCTGGCCCCGCTGGCCGGATGCGCAACACTCCAGACACTCCACTGCTCCTTCACCCAGGTCCGCGATCTGGCCCCGCTGGCCGGATGCGCAACACTCCAGACCCTCCGCTGCTCCAACACCCAGGTCAGCGATCTGGCCCCGCTGGCCGGACGCGCAACACTCCAGACACTCAACTGCTCCTACACCCAGGTCCGCGATCTGGCGCCGCTAGCCGGATGCGCAACACTCCAGACACTCAACTGCTCCTTCACGCAGGTCAGCGATCTGGCCCCGCTGGCCACCTGCACGGCGCTGAAAACACTCGACTGCTCTGGCTGCCAATTGCGGTCTCTGCCGGCGGAGGTTCTCAATCTTCCGGCGCTCTCCTGCCTGCTGTTGATTGAAAGCCGCGTGGTCGGCATGCCGCCAACCGGGGTGCTTTCCACGAACCAACTCGACAATTGCCTGGATCGGGTGCGCGCCCATGTTGCCGATCTTGCGGCGGGGGCGGAGGCGATTCTCAGCGTCAAGCTTTTGCTGCTGGGCAATGGCGGGGTCGGCAAGACGCAGATCGCCCGCAAACTGACCGGCCAGCCCTTCGCCCCCGACTGGGATTCCACCCACGGGATCGAGGTTGGCGGCGTCGTTCTGCCGGGCGATCCGGCCATCCGGCTGCGCATCTGGGATTTCGGCGGTCAGGACATCTACCACGGCGCCCACGCCCTGTTCCTGACCAGCCCGGCCATCCTGGCCGTGGTCTGGACCACGGACAGCGAGGGGCGGGACACCCACCGCTGCGGCGGGTTGGAGTTCCGCAACCAACCGCTGCCCTATTGGATCGATGTCGCCCGCCACCAGGGCCACCCGGACAGCCCGCTGTTGATCCTTCAGACCCAGTGCGACCAACCGGGCGACGACGCCCGGCGCTTTCCCCTGCCGGACGCGCAGTTGGACGCTCTGCCCTACGTTCAAACGCGCTGCGTCAGCGCCAAGACGGGACGCGGTTTCGCCAGCGTGATGGAAACCCTGTCGGACGCGGTGGCCTGGCTGCGCGCGCCCGAACGGCTTGGCCAGCCGCAGATCGGGGCCGGTCGCCTGCGGGTGCAGCGCCGGTTGGAGGCGCTGCGCGACGCCGACCAAAGGCTGCCCGCGCGCGCGCGCCGCCATCGGCTGCTGAGCCTGGACGAGTTCGCGGCGATCTGCGCCGAGGAGGGCGGGGTGTCGGCGCCCGAACATCTGTTGACCTATCTGGACGCCGACGGGACCATCCTGTACAAGCCCGGCCTGTTCGCGGATCGCATTGTGCTGGATCAGAATTGGGCGTTGGAGGCGGTCTACGCGGTGTTCGAGCGGGCGAACGGCGCCCTGACGGAGATCCGTCGGGCGAACGGCCGTTTCACCCAATCCCTGCTCGCCCGCCTCGTCTGGCGGGAGCATGAACCGGCCGAGCAGGCGCTGTTCATCGACCTGATGCGCTCCTGCGGCGTCTGCTTTCTCCATCGTCGTTTCAACGATGGAACGGACGAGATCGCCGAGTACATCGCGCCCGACCTGCTGCCGGAACGCGCCGCCGTCGCCGACCGTCTGGCCGGGCGGTGGGAGGAGGGACGGGCGGGCGAAACGGCGCGGTTCCATTACCCGCTGCTGCATGGCGGGTTGATCCGAACGATCATGGCGACGGTGGGCGAACAGGCGGGGCCGGACGCCCTCTATTGGCAAGGCGGTTTGTGGGGCTATGAGGCGACCAGCGGCAGCCGGTTGCGCATCGAACAGACCATGACCGGCCCCTGGCAGGGCGACATCACCGTTCGGACCCAGGGCGGACGGGCGGCGGAGTTGCTGGACCGCCTCATCGGTTTGGTGGAAGGGGCGCAGCATCGCCTGGGCCTGCGCCCGTCGGCGATGGAACGCTCGACAATGATGAACCCGACGTCGGAGACAACGGACATGCGTTTCGCCCAAGAGAAACCGGCCCAGCCGGAATGGTATGTGTCCTACGCCTGGGGCGACAAAACGCGCGCGGGGAAGGCGCGTGAAGAGGTGGTGGACCGGCTGTGCGCCGCCGCCGAGGCGCGTGGGCGCAAGATTCTGCGCGACAAAGAGGTTCTGGGGCTGGGCGACAGCATTTCCGCCTTCATGCGGCGGATCGGCGGCGGCGACCGCGTCTTCGTCATCCTCAGCGACAAATATCTGCGCTCGGCCCACTGCCTGTTTGAACTCAGCGAGATTTGGCGCACCAGCCGACAGGAGGGGGCGGATTTCCTGGACCGGGCGCGCGTCTTCGCCCTGCCCGACGCGACGATCTGGACTCCGCTGGATCGGGTGAATTGGGGGGTCCATTGGAAGAAACAGCATGACGCGCTCGACGCCATCGCGCGCGAGCATGGCGTGGGCGTTCTGGGTGAATCCGGCAGCGCCGAACTGCGGCTGACGCAGCGTTTCTACACCCAGGTGACGGACATTCTGGCGACGCTCACCGACATCGTGCTGCCCCGCAGCTTTGAGCAGTTGGAACAGTATGGCTTCGGCGAGGATGACGCGGCGGGATCGCCCTGACGGATCGCCCTGGACTTGCGCCAGAACGCGTTGCGCGGCGGATGATGGGGTGATATTCCTAGGACTGAAAACCATCACGACCGACGGGGCAGGCCATGGAACCGACGCTGATCCGGTGCGACCGGCGCGCCTTGACGCTTTCCCGCGAGAGTTGCGCCGCGTCCTGGCGGGCGGCGGAGCGCAAACGGCCCGATCCGTGGGAAGGCCGCTGGCATTGCCGGGCCTGCCCGGTCGGCGCCGCCCACGCCGGACGCCCGCAGGCGGAAACCGCCATGGTCGTCGAATCCCTTCAGCGCGTCTGCCCCCGCTGCGGGCGGCGCGCCATGCGGATCATTCAGGGCCGCCTGTGCGTCAGTTGCTACAACCGCGAGCGCGAGGTGTTGAAGGGGCGCAACGCCAAGGGCGGCGTGCCGCAATTGACCGCCGTCCTGCATGATGAAACGGTTCTGATCGTCCGCGACGGGCTGCTGTTCCGCCACACCCTGCGCCGCGTCACCGGGGCGACCGAAGCGATGCTGACGCTGGGCAAGGCCGCCACCGGCGCCCTGCTGTTCTCCCGCCCGCCCGCGCCGCTGGTGGCGCGCCCCCGCGCCGCCCACACGGCCCCCCGCCAGTTGGAGTTGGCGCTGTGAGCGGCGGTTGGAGCTTGACCCCGCATTGCTGCCGCCATTGCGGCATCGGGCGGGTGTTGGAGCGCGAGGGCCTGTTCCGCTGCGCCCTGTGCGGGGTGGAGGCCAAGGGCCGGGTCGCCGCGCTGTGCGCCTGCGGGGTCCAGGGCTATCGCTGCGCCGCCAACCCCGCCCGCAGCGCCGCCAACCCGTATGAGTTTCTGCCGCGCCTGAGCGCCGCCGCGCCGTCCAAGGCCCGGCCCGCCGCCGATCCGCCGACCGACGGCCTGTTCGCCTCGCCCCGTTGATGGTCGTGACGGCATCGTGCCGTCATGAGCATCACGCACATCCACCCCCTGCCGATCGGCAACGCCCTGCGCCTCGTCATCACCCCGCCACGCGGGGCGGACTGGTGGCGCGTGCTGCGGCGAACCGCCGACGCCTTCACCGGCCCCGACGATCCGGGCGCGGTTCGGGTCGCCGACCAGTGCGCCGACAACGCCCTGCTGGACGACGCGGGCCTGGTCAACGGCGTCCCCTATGTCTACCGCGCCTATTACCGGGTGGGGGAGGGCTGGACCGCCTCCGGCCCGGCGGTCGGCGTCGCGGCGGCGACCTATCGCGGCGAAGGGCCGGACGCGCCGTCGATCCTGCGCGACCGTCTGGCCGCCGGGCTGGCGGTGGAGGTCGGGCGCGGCGCGCTGACCCCGGCAAGCGGCGCGGTCCCGGTGATTGCGGCCCCGCTGGCGGCGGTTCCGACCATCGCCTTTCCCTGCCTGTCGGTTCGTCTGGACAGCGACGCCCCCGCCGAACGCGGCCTTGGCGACCTTCCCGCCGCCGACCGCCGCGCCCCGGAGGATGGCTGGCCTGAGGACGGCTGGATTGAATCGGAAGGCTGGTTGTCGCGGGTGCGCATCAGCGTCGTCGGCGCCAGCCGGAACGCCGACGAACGGTCGGCGCTTCGTCAGGCGATCCGCCGCGTCGTCGTCGGAAACCTGCCGGTCTTCGCCGCGCATGGCCTGTCCGAGTGCGAATTCACCCAACAGGACGGCGAGGATCTGACGCGGACCGACGGGCCGCTGTTCCTGACCACCGGCAGCTTCGTCTGTCTTGCCCCGACCCTTGTCAGCGACGCGGTCGGCGCGATCACGGACGTCGACGCGACCCTTTTCACCTCTGGCATGGAGCCAACCTGATGGCCAAGACCGACACCACGAAAACCGCTGCGGCTGGGGCCGAAGCGTCGGAATACCCCGTCACTCTGGACGAATTTTGCGCGCGCTTTTCGGCGACGGACAAGCGCGTCGAGCTGATCGCCGCCTTCCACCAGGACGAGGAGTCCGCCGGACGCCGCGTCGATCTGGAAGGCAATTACAGCAACCGCCTCGCCGCCTTCGCGGCGCGTCCGGTCTAACAGGGAGGTCGCGGCTATGGCTTCGCGTTTGTTTTTCTCCGGTCGGCTGTGGACAACCCCGGCCACCATGTCCACCATCGACGACACCGCCATGCAGCCCAAGGGGCTGACGGTCGGCAACATTCTGGCCCTGGTCGGCAAGGCCGACGGCGGCCAGCCCAACGCCGTCCTGAAATTCGGCGCCCCCGACGAGGCGCGGGCCAGCTTGCGCGGCGGCGAGCTGCTGGACGCCGTGCTGGCGGCCTTTGACCCGTCGGCGGAAACCAACGCCCCATCGACGGTGGTGGCGGTGCGCGTCGGCCAGGCCACGCAAGCGGCCCTGGCGCTGAAGGACGCCGCCGACGCCACGGTCGTCACCCTGCTGTCCGACGATTACGGCCAGGGCGCCAACCGGATCAAGGTCAAGATCGAGGCCGGATCCGCCAAGGGCAAGAAAATCACCACCCAGATCGGCGCCGATTACCGCAGCGCCGACAACATCGCCCGCGACGCCCTGACCGTGCGTTACAACGGCGCGGGCGCGGCGGCGACGCTGGCCGTCGCCCCGGCGGCGGTGACGCTGACGGTGGACGGCGTGGCCACCGTGATCGAGCTGACCGACGGGCTGACGGTGGGCCAGCTTGCCGACCGCGTCGGCGCGACGCCCGGCTTCGCCGCCGCCGCCGCCCCCGGCTCCGAAGACCGCCCGGCCCTGAACGGGCTGGACAGCCTCGCCGCGCAGAACGTCCAATCCGCCCCCGTCACCGTCACCGCCCATCTTCAGGCCGTCGTCGATTGGCTGAATTCGACGGCGGAGGGCTACGTCACGGCCACCCGCCCGCCCGGCGTCGGCGCGGTTCCGGCCAACATCCCCTGGACCTATCTGAGCGGCGGCGTCAGCCCGGCCCCGACCATGGCCGATTGGACCGAGGCCATCGCCGTTCTTCAATCCGCCGACGCCCAATGGATCGTGCCCTTGACCGGCGATCCGGCGATTCACGCGGCGGCGGACGCCCATTGCGCCTACATGAGCGCCGTCGCCCGCATGGAGCGCCGCTGCCTGGTCGGCCCCGCCGCCAACACCAGCCTGTCCCTGGCGCAAACCCTGCCCAAGGCGCTGAACAGCGACCGGACCAGCCTGGTTTGGCCCGGTCATTACGCCTATGACGCCGCTGGCAAGCGGGTTCTGCGCGCGCCCTACATGACCGCCGCCATCGTCGCGGCGGCCTTCGCCGGGGCCAATCCCGGCACGCCGCTGACCAACAAGAGCCTGAAGATCCGGGGGCTGGAGTTCACCCCGCGCAACCCCACCGACACCGACGACCTGATCCAGGCCGGGGTACTGTGCCTGGAAGACACGCCGTCGGGCTTCAAGGTGGTCCGGTCGGTGTCCACCTGGCTGGTGAACGACAATTACAACCGGGTCGAGGTGTCCACCGGCGTGGCCGCCGATTTCGTCGCCCGCAACGTCCGCAACGCGCTGGACGTTCTGCGCGGGGCCAAGGGGTCGCCGATCCTGCTGTCCCGCGCGGTGTCGATCGCCGAAACCACCCTGCGCGAGCTGGCGCGGCCGGAACCGCAAGGGCCGGGCGTCATCGTCGGCGACGCGGCCAACCCGGCTTACAAGGGAATCGCCGCCACCCTGGACGGCGACGTTCTGCGCGTGCAGTTCCAATGCTCGCCGGTGGTTCCCGTCAATTTCATCCCTGTGTCCATCGCGGTCGTGCCCTATTCCGGCGCCGCCGCCGCCGCGTAAGAAGGACGGCCCGCCATGCGCGAGAACTTGCAAACCCATTCCGGCAACCGGATCGTCGTCGAATTTGACGGCAAGGTGATCGGCCTCGTCCAATCCGTCAAAATGGCGGACAGCTACCCGATGGAGGAAGCCGTCGGCATCGGCGACATCCATGTTCAGGAATATGTGCCGACCAAGGCCACGCACATCCTGACCGTCAGCGCCCTGGTGATGATGCGGCACAACATGCGCGACGCCGGCGTCGCCCCGCAGAACGGCGACGACGTCCTGCGCGGTCTGGTGTTCGACCTGTGCATCTACAGCAAGGACAGCGGCCGTCTTCTGCGCAAATACATCGGCTGTTCGTATGAAAGCGGCGACACGACGATCACCGCCAACAAGATCGTCGCGCAGACCGCCACCCTGAAGGCCCTGGACGTCGTGGGGACCAGCCTCTGATGAGCAACCCTGACCGCAGCTATCCGGTCAGCGTGGACGGCGTCGGCGACTTTGTGTTCCGACGCCGGATCATGCGCGACCAGTTCCGCATCCACGCCGAAACGACGCGCATCCTGGGCGGGCCGGTCAACGACGCGACGCTGTGGAACAGCGCCGCCGCGATGGCGACCATCGGCGTTCTGATGGTGTCCGGCCCCAGCCGGGATTGGAACGTCGAAACGCTCGACCCGCTCGACCCCGACGACGTCGCCACCCTCTACAAGGTGCATGGGAGGCTCCTCGACGAGGAGGAGACCTTTCGCCGAACGTCTCAGCCGTAACGCGCGGGCCTGGGGATTGGAACTCAGCGAAACCGTCGAGTTCCATTTCCGCCGCCGCTACAATCTGTCGCCCACCGACCCGCGTTTCCTCGACACCGGCCAGGACGACATGCTGATCGACTGGTGGGCGCATCGTTTCCTGGATGATCCCCGGCTGAAGGACGAGGTCGTCAACCCCGATTTCGACGCCGAAATCGCGGCGTTGGAGCGGGCGGCGGCGGCGGACGGCGACGACGGGTCCGCCGGGTGGGACGAGATCGCCGCCGACCATTACGAATGATCGGCGGCGCCCTTCCGTCGTGACGGCAGGATGGCCCATAGCCTCACCGCATGGGCCACCGCCGTGTCCGATCTTTTTCCGATGTCCCTGGACGCCGAGGGCGTCGCCGCCGCCCTCGACCGCGTCCGCGCCGCGATCCGCCAGTCCGGCCAGGACGGCAAAGCCCTGTCCGACCTGGATCCGACCCACCCCGCCCTGCGCGACGTCGCGGCGGACCTGCCCCGCCTGCAAGACCAGTATGAGGCGCTGCGGCGGCTGCGCCCCGGCGGAACCGCCGCCGCCCTGCGCGCCATCGACGCGGCGGACTGGTTGAGCTGGCACGACCGCCACGCGGCGGCCTTCCCCGACGACGACGACGCCCGGCGGCGGCATCTGGTCCGCGTGGGCGGCCACATCCTGCGGGGAAGCCGCCACGCCGCGCCGCCGCAGGAACCGGGCCTGACCCCCGCGCCCGCCGCGCCGCCGCCCCCGCTCGCCCGCCGGACGGCGGACGCCCCGCCGGACGACGCGCCGTCCCCGCCGACGGCGCCCGCAAGCGGGCTTGAAGCCGCCGCAAACCAGCAGGCGGCCCGACCGATGGGCCAACAGGCGGGCGTGACCCTCGCGCCCATCGGCGGCGACGGCGCGCCCGGCCATGCGGCCACGCTGGACCGGGAGCGGGCGGCTTGGCCGACGATTCCGGCGGTTCCCACGGCGCAAGCGGCGGGGGAGGGCGGGACGACGCCCGTTCCCGCCCCGCCTGAGCGCTCCGACCCGGCCCGTTCGCCCCCGATGGTCGCGCCGCCAATCGACGCGCCGCCGCGCCGATCCGACGACGACCCGCGTCATCCCGCGCCGATCCCACTCCCCCCTGCCCTTCCCGTCCCGCCCGCGACCGCCGCCACCGCCACCCCGGCCCTCGCCCCCGTCATCGGGCGGATCGGCGCGGCCTCCCCCCGCGCGGAGGCGGGCCGCCGTGACGCCAGCCCGTTCGGCGCGGGCGGGTTCGCCCCACGGGAACCGGCGACCGTCGGTCGCGCCGCGCCCTGGTCGGCCCCCCCTGCCCTCTCCACCCCCGACCCGACCGGAACGGCGGGCGTCCGATCCGGGGGCGGCGTCAGCCGGTCGCCCGCCCTCCCCTCTCCGGTCAAGCCGCAGGCGGGACACGCGGCGGCCCCGTTTCCGCCCCTGCCCGCGACGCCGCGCGCGACGCCCCCGTTCACGCCCGCGCTTTCGGTCGCCACGCCCCTCGACCCGTCCTTGCCCCTGCCGGACGCTTGGTCGTCGCCGACGCGCGGCGTCGGCGCCCTCCCCGCCCCCCGCCCGGACGCCTCCCTTCTGAGCCATGCGGAGGGACGCGCGCCGGTCGCCGACAGCCCGACGACGCCCGGCGATGGCGGATGGCGGCTTGGCCCTGCCCCGGCGCGTTCCGAGGGGAGCGGTCGGGAGGAGGGCGGCCCCGCGCCCGCCCTCCTCCCGCCATCCATCCTCCCGTCATCCCTCCTCCCGCCCGCCCTCCTCCCGCCCCTCGTCCCACTGACGACGCGAGAGCCGCCGCCCGCCCCCGACCAAGCCGCGCGTTCCGGGCCGCTGTCCGGCGCCATCCCGCACAACGATGCGACCGCCACAACATCGGCAACTTTAGGTGTTGTTTTTCCAAGCCGCGCCCCGCAACCCGCCACGCCCATCGGGCGGGCGGGCGTCGCGGCGCTCGCCGCCCCGACGCTGTCCGCCCCGAAGGACCACGCGCCCAGTCCGCCCCGGCTGGAAGGGCCGCCGGTCGGCACGCCGATCCCCGGCGGCGACCGCAACATCCGGCCCCAACCGGCCATGGACCTGTCTTTCAGGATCGATCCCCTGCGCATCGTGCATGAAGGACCGAATGGAGAGGTTTTGAACGTGGAACATCGAACCGTCGCCCCGATCCGCCCGCCGCAGCCCTGGGGGGTGGCGTGATGCCCGTCCGCACCCACGCCCCGCGTGTCCAAGTTCGCCTCGTCAAGCTGGTGGCCCGCCGCGACGGCGTGGCGGAGCGTTTCGCCGCCGCCGCCCGCGATCTGGACCTGACGCCTTATCTGGGAACCGCCGGAGACGTCACGGTCAACACGTCCCTGCTGGACGGCAACGGCAATTTTTCCATCACCGTCGCGGATCGGTCCCGCGACGGGCAGGACACCGTTTACGCTCTGGCCGAACCGATGGATCTGGTGGAAATCCGCGCCAGCCGAACCCCGACGGGCGACGGCCCGCTTCCCCTGGTGATGCGCGGCTTCATCGATTCGGTGCAGCGCGCCGAATCCGTGGGCGAGGATGGCGCGGTGAACCGCGCCGTCACCATTCAGGGCCATGATTGCGCGAAGCTGTTGCAGATCACCGCCGCCCGCCCCCAATCGCGCCAACCGGGAAGCGAGCCGATCCTGTCGGAACTGATGCTGAGCAGCAAAGACGGGATGGCCGCGCGGGTCATGCCGGTGGTTTCCTTCATGGAGACGATCATCACCCGCGTCGCCAACCCGGCGATCCAGGCCCTGTTCGCCGTGGAAGGCAAAACGCTGCGCCCCTTCCGGCTTGACGCCGGGGCGGTGGACGGCGCGCTGATCCCCGGCATGACGGCCCCGACCGAAGAATCGGTCTGGACCCTGTTGAACGCGTTCGTGGATCGTCCCTGGAACGAGCTGTTTGTCGAGGATGAGGAAAGCGGCCCGGTCCTCCGCTTCCGGCCCACGCCCTACAAGGACGTCGACGGGCGTTTCATCATGCCCGGCGCGCGCGATCCCGGCGTGGTCGCCCTGTCGATCGACGACGTGGCGTCCTGGTCGGCGCGGCGCGGCGACGCGAACGTCGCCAACTGGTACGTCGTGCCGCCGGGGCAGGCCGCCGCCCTGACCAACAACGCCGTCAACCAACAGACCGTCCCCGGCCTGGACGACCGCGACCACCCGAACGCGCGGCTGGAGCTGTACGGGCGCAAGGCGATGAAGCGGGACACCGCGCTTGGCCCGATCATCGCCCTTTCCCCCACCGCCGCCCCGGCGGCGGAGCGCATGGCCCTGGCCGACCGCCACATCGCGTGGCGCCGGACCCGCGCCGAACAGCTCAAAGCCATGAACCGGGACAACAGCGTCTTTGAATCCGTGACCGCGACGGTCAAGGGCAGCGAAACGCTGAAGATCGGGCGGCGTCTGCGGCTGACGCGCGGCGGCCTGACCATGGAGGGCTACATCACGACCGTCGCCCACACGATCAAGCCTTTGCGCGCCTGGACCACGGCCCTGACCCTGGACCGCTGCACCGGATTTCTGGAGCGCTCCCGCCGCGCCGACCCGCCCTATCGGGCCGAATTCCTTGGAGGACCCTACCGATGACCCTGCGCGTCGCCCAGGTGGTCGCCGTTCACCCGTCCCGCCGCCGCGTCGATCTGGTGTTTCTCGACGATGGTTGGCGGGTCGCCAACGCGCTGGTCGCCGCCGGAACCGCCAGCTCCGACAGCGGAAGCTGGGACGTTCCCGACGTGCCCCGCCCCGCCAGCGAGGCCGACGCGGGCGGTTACAGCCGCAACGGGCGCAGCCTGCTGGCGCTGTGCGGCTTTCTCGACGGGGCGCCGGTCGTCGTCGGTTGGGTCAACCCGCTGGCCGGGGAAATCGGCTTCACCGAACAGAATCGCGAGGTGCGGCGCCACCCGTCCGGCACCTGCTGGACCATCGCGCCCGACGGGTCGGTGGAGATTTTCCATTCCGGCGGGGCCTATCTGCGCATCGGGTCGGGCGATCACGAGGATCTGGCGGGCAAGGCGGCGGGCGGTTGGACCCCGCCCGCCAACAGCCCGGCGCGCATCACCCTGGCCACGACCGGCTTCAGAATGACCGTCGCCCCCGGCGGAACCGTCGCCATCGAGGCCGAGGAGTCCGTCACCCTGACCACGCCGACGCTGACCGTCGCGGCGCCGCAATCGACCTTCACCGGGGCGGTGACGGTGAACGGGCGGCTGACCTACCAGGGCGGCCTGTCCGGGTCGAGCGGCGACGGCGTCGCCGCCGCCATCCAGGGCGACGTGACGGTGGCCAACGGCGACGTCAGAGCCGACGGCGTCGGGCTGAAGACCCACACCCATCCCGACGCGCAGGGCGGCGACACCGGCGTCGGGGCCGGGTGATCGCCCGAGGCGCCCGCCCCGCCCGGTCGTGACGGCAGGATGCGGGCATGGCACCTGAACCCCAAAAACACCGCAAGATCGGCTTCTATCTGGACGGCGGCGGTCCCGCGACGAGCTGGACCTTCGCCATCCGTCCCGAGGAGCTGAATCGTCAGGAACCCTCGCGCCTGACCGTGCAACCGACGCTGGGCGGCGCCTGGGCGGACACCGCCGGTCGGGACGTCTCCACCATCACGCTGGACGGTCACACCGGCTGGCGCGACGGGGCGGGGCGGTTTGAAACGCTGCGCGCGACGGTGTTCAAGGACTGGCATGACCGGCGCATCCTGGCGGCGGCGCGCGGGCAGGATCCCGACGACGTCGCGCTGTATTTCGCCGACACGCTGGACCGCGTCACCGCCCTGGTCGCGCCGAAATCCTTCGCCTTGAAACGCTCGAAAGCCTCGCCGCTGCTGATGCGCTACAAGATCGAGCTGGCCGTTCTCGACGATGTGGGCGAGGGCGAGGGCGAACCCGCCTCCGCCCCCGACGCCATCACCGGCGCGCTGTTCGATCCGCTGCGTTGGATGGCGGCGCGGCTGGGGCTGGAAAAGCTGGTGGCGGAAATCGGCGTCATCATCGACGACGTCCAGCGCCTCTACGCCGACGCCGCCGACGCGGTGACGCAGATCTGCGTCTTCATGCAGAGCTGCGCCCAACGCGCGCTTGACGCCGTGGACGCGGTGGAGGGCGGCGTCGACCGCCTGACCGCCCCCTTTCTGGAGACGGTCCAGCGGCTGGCCGAAGCGGCGCGCAACGGCATCGGCGCCTTGGCCCGCGTGCAGTCCGCCAGCCCGGTCAAAAGCGCGCTGATGCGCGCCGCCAGCACGATGAACGACATCGCTTGCACCCTCGCCAACGGCTTTGGCGTGTCCCGCCAATTCGCCAGCTATGACGATCTGTATGGCGCGTCGAGCTGCTCGTCCACCGGCGGCGGGCGGGGCTGGTCCACCTTCGCCGAAGAGGGAAGCAACCCCTTCCACAGCCTGTTTCCGCCGGTCGCCGCCCGGCTGACCCTGTCCACCAGCGGCCGCGACGCGCTGGACACCCTGCGCCGCGACCCCCTTGGCCTGACGCCGACGACCGCCGCCGCCGCGCTCGCCGCGCTCGCCGCCGGAGCGACCCTTCCATGAGCTGGACCAAACCGCTTCCCGGCTGGCGCCGGGTCGAAACCCGCGTCGGCGACAGCCTGCCGACCATCGCCGCCCGCGAGTTGGGCGACGCCGCCCGCTGGCCGGATCTGGCGCAGATCAACGGCCTTGTCCCGCCCTACGTCACCGACGACCCCGCCGAAGCCGGGCCGGGCGTTCTGCTGTCGGGCGACCCGATCCAGATTCCCGCCCCCGCCGCCCCGCGCGCGGGCGTGACCGACGCCGACGATCCGTTCGGCCAGGACATCGCCTTGACCAACGGGCGCGTCACCGCGACCGACGGCGGCGATTTCCGGCTGGTGGCCGGGGCGGCCAATCTGAATCAGGCGCTGCGCCACGCGCTCGCCACCGATCCCGGCGCCTTGCCGCGCCACCCGCGTTACGGATGCCGGGCGCGCGCGTTGATCGGGCGCGGCGGCGACGCCGTCAACAACCAGCTTGCCGCCGCCTTCGTCGCGCGCGCGCTGCGCGCCGACCGGCGGATCGCCCGCGTCGTCAACGCGACCGCCGCCGTCACCGGCGACGCCCTGTCCGTGGAGGCCACGGCGGTCGCCGCCGACGGCAGCCCTGTTCCCGTGAGGATGACCGATGCCCTTTCAAATTAAGGACTTCCTTTCAATCGTCGCCGGGATGGTCAACCACATGCGGACGACGTCGCGGGCGATCACCGATTTCAACGTCGGCTCGGTCGCGCGCACGATGATCGAGGCCCCCGCCGTCGAAATCGACGAGCTGTACCAACAGATGCTGGCCGGGCTGGTCGAGGGGATTCCGACGGCGGTCTACCGCTCCTTCGATTTTCCGTTGCTGCCCGCCGTCGCCGCGTCGGGGCTGGCGCGCTTTTCCGCCCCCGCCGGGCACGCCGACGCGGTGGTTCTGCCGGTCGGGGTTCGGGTGGCCAGCGACAGCGCCGTCGAATACCGCACGGTCGAGGCCGCCGTCATCGCCGTCGGCCAGACCAGCGTCGAGGTGCTGGTGTCGGCGGTCGCGCCGGGAAGCGGGGGCAACGCCCTGCCCGACGCCGTCACCCGGCTGATCTCGCCGATCAGCGGGGTTTCCGCCGTCACCAACCCCGCCGCGCTGAGCAACGGGCGCGGCGCGGAGACGGAGGCGGAACGCAAGCTGCGCTTCGCCGAATTCATCCAAAGCCTGGCGCGCGGCACCGTCGGATCGCTGATCTTCGCCGCCAAGGCGGCCAAAGTGACCGACCCGACCGGCGCCACGACGTTGGAGCGCGTCGCGCGGGTGGCGGTGCGCGAAGGGCCGGGCCATGTCCGGCTCTACGTCCACAACGGGGCGGGCGCCACCTCCGCCCAGCTTGTGCGAGCGGTGACGGACCGGATCGAAGGCGGCGAGGATCCCGCGACCGGGACGATCACCCCGGGATACCGTCCGGCGGGAATGCGCGTGGACGTCGAAGCGATGACGGAAATCCCGGTCGCCGTCGCCATCCGGGCGCAGGTTCCGGCGCTGCGCCAGACCGAGGAGACGCGCGGGCAGGTGGCGGCGGCGCTGTCGCGCGTCATCCGCGCCACCCGCAGCGGCGGCGAGCTGCGCCCCCTGGATCTGGTCAACGCCACGCTGGCGCTCGCCGGGATTCAAGGGGCGGAGATCGCGCAGCCCACCCTGTCCGTCCCCTGCCCCGCCAGCGCGGTTCTGGTTCCCGGCGCCATTCTGGTGGAGTGGGTCTGATGATGCGGACCCGGCTTCTGTCGCGGCTGCACCGCGTCTTCAACCCAACCCCGGAGACCGCGCCCGCCTTGCGTCTGCGGTCGCCCGGCGGGTTGCGGTGGCGGATCGCCGACGACGCCCTGACCGTCGCCCGTCCCGGACAGCCCGACCTGACGACGCCGCTGGCGGGCCTGACCATCGCCGCGTTGGGAAATCATCTGGCGGCGGCGGGCGTCGCGGTCGCCCTGCCCGACCCGGCGCTTGAACGGCTGGGGGCGTTGGCGCTGCTGCCCGGCGCGGGCGACCAGGACGCCAGCGACGGCGACCGCCTCGACGCCTATGGCTCCATCCTGTGGAGTTGGGCCGACGCGGTGGGGCGGGCGCTGGACCGCGCGAAGGCCGACATCGGGCAGGCGCTGAACCAATTGACGGTTCCCACGGCCGACGGCGAATGGCTGGATCTGTGGGGAAGCTATTTCGGCGTCGCACGCCGCGCCGACGAAGCGGACGCGGCCTTCGCCGAACGGATCCTCCAGGAACCCCGCCGCCCCCGCTCCAACCCCGCCGCGATGCGCGCCAACATCCGCCGCGCCACCGGGGCGGAGGTTCGCGCGCGCGAACCCTGGCGGGAAATGATGACCCTGGGCCGGTCCCGTCTGAGCGGCGGCGACAAGCTGCCCGACGGGCGGGAATACGGCTACCACACGCTTCAACTGGTTTCGCGCCGGTTCGTGGATTGGGACGCCGTGACGCGCGAGGCGGAGGCCGACCGCCCCGCCGGAACGCGGCTGCTGCCGCCCGTCACCATCCCGCCGCCCTTCGGCGTCGTCGCCGACGCGGGCGTCGCCGCCGGGCTGGCGCGCCATGACCTGTGGTCCGGGCGGGCGCAGGATTCCGACGGCCAGATCATCGGGTACAATTTCCGCCCGTCGGCGGGCTTCGTCCGCCGCAACCCGGCCTTCGCCATCTTCGACAATTGGTCGGGCGAGGCGGACGGCCTGCCCGATCCGGCGGGTTTCGGGCCGACGCGGACGGTCTGCAAGGGCGAAATCATCCTCAACGTCCAGGGGCCGTTGGGCGGCCTGCAAGCGCGCCTGCCCGGCCGCCGCCGGGTCGAACGCGGCGCGCCGCTGACGGCGTCCGGTTCGGCGCGCCTGTCCGATCACCTCTGGCGGCTGGTCGCCGAGCCGGTCGAGGAGTGGCGGGTGGACCGCCTGCCGGTCGCCAACCCCGCGCCCGATTACCCCGGCCCGCTCCGCTTGGCCCGGCTGGAAACCCGGTTCCTGACCGCCGCGCGCGACGACGGGAACGACAGCCCGATCGGCTGGGAGGACACCCACGCCCTGGCGGTCCCCACCCTGTATGGCGACGCCTGGGTCGCGGGGTGGGACGAACGCCGGTGGGGCGCCATCGCCTTCGTCGGCCCGGATTTCTCCAGCCCGCGCGTCACCGGCCTGACGCCGGACACCCTGGCCAGCGGAACGGGCGAGCCATTCGCCGACGCCGACGGCGCGCCCTTGCGCATTGAGAGGACCGTATGATTTCGATTGCAAGCCTGCCGGTCGCCGACCGCCTGACCGGCGATGAAAAGCTCCTGATCCTGCGCGACGGGCAAGCCATGCTTCTGGCCTGTTCCGACGCCGCGCAGGCGTCCCCCGACCTGATCGCCGACGCCGCCGGATCGCCGCTCGACCAGGGGCGCGAGAGCAAGCGCAAGGCGATGGCCGCCGTCGCGGCGGCGCGGCGGCTGAGGGCGCACGCGCAACACGCCAGCGTCCTGTCCGGCATGCCCGGCGCGCTGAGCCTTCCCGGCGTGAAGACGGAGTTCGACAACGCCCTGGCCGCCATCGCCAACCGTTTGACCGCGCTGACGGCGGCGGTGGACGCGGCGGCGACCCTTGAAGACCTCGACGCGATCACATGGTGACGCACGGCGCCCCGTCGTGACGCCATGGTCGCGTGACTGGCGCGCCTGTCACGGGCGCAACTCTGGGAGACGACCTGCATGGCCATCCTGACGACCAGCGGACGCACGGCGATCGCCGTCGCGCTCGCCGCTCAACCGATTCATTTGGCGTGGGGGACCGGCGACAGCGCCTGGGACGCCGCCCCCGAAGCCGAACCAACCGCCGCCACCGCGCTGGTCAACGAATTGGGACGCCGCACCGTCTCGGCGCTGAAATATTGCACGCCGGATCCGGCGGGCGAAATCGACGTGCCGACCGGGCGTTACCGCGAGACGGCGGAGCCGTCCAACCACCTCTATGTCCGCTTCAACTTTGAATACGCCGACGCGAGCGCGGCGAAAATCCGCGAATTGGGCGTGTTCTCCGGCGCCGCGCCGAAAAGCGGCCTGCCGCCCGGACAAACCTATTTCGCCCCGACGGAGCTGGAGAAAGCCGGCACGCTGCTGGCCTTGCAGCGCATCCCGGCGATCACCCGTTCCCCATCCACCCGCCAGAGCTTCGAGCTGGTGCTGACGCTGTAAGGACACCGCGATGGCCATCCAACTGCAAGATTACTACAGCCGGTACGGAACCGGACGGCACGGCGATTACGAACGCGTCCTCTACCGCACCGGGCGCGTGGTGCAAGGCGCGGAGCTGAACGAAACGCAAGAGGCGCAGATCGACCGCGTCCGGCGCATCGCCGACGTGCTGTTCAAAGACGGGTCGATCATCCGCGACGCCCGGATCGTCGTCAATCCCAACAGCGGGGCCGTCACCGCCGAAAGCGGCGCGGTCTATGTGCGCGGCGCCGTGCGCGGCCTGCCGCCCGCCACCTTCGTCATCGCCCTGTCCGGCACGGTCCAGATCGGCGTCTATCTGCGCGATCTGGTGGTGACGGAGCTGGAGGATCCCAGCCTGCGCGATCCCGCCCAGGACGTGTTGAACTACAGCGAGGGCGGGGCGGCCCGCCTGCGCGTCGACGCCCTTTGGGGCTTCCAGGGCGACGGCCAGAGCGGCGAATTCTATCCGGTCTACACCGTCGTCAACGGCGTGATCCTGTCCAAGGAGCCGCCGCCGCAGATCGACGGCGTGGCCGTGGCCATCGCCGATTATGATTTGGCCTCCACCGGCGGCAATTACGTGGATTCCGGCCTGCGCCTGACCCTGCTTCCCGACGTCGACGGCGATCAGGTCTATTCGCTGGCCGAGGGATCGGCCCGCGTCAACGGGCGCGCCGTGCGGTTGGCCCACGCCCTGCGCCTGACCCAAGCGGCCACGCCCGACCTGAAGGAGGTCGTGGCCGAACCGCACGCGGCGGCGGGCGGCAGCGAGCGCGTCACCCTGAACCATGGCCCCATCCACGCCGTCACCCAGGTGACGATCACCGTCGAACGCACCGTCACCCTTCAGCATGGCGGCTTCGCCGGGGCCGCCGACGCCCTGCCCGACAGCCCGGTCATCGCCCTGGCGTCGGTGACGCAGGGCGCCGTCACCTACGTCCAGGGAACCGATTACAAGCTGACCAGCGACAAGGTGGATTGGAGCCTGACGGGGGCGGAGGTCGCCCCCGGCTCGACCTACAGCGTCACCTACCGCTGCATCAAGACGGTCACGCCGACGGCGGTGGACGCCACCGGCCTGACCATTTCCGGGGCCGTGCCCGGCACGCTGGTCAACACCACCTACAAATGGCGGCTGCCGCGCGTGGATCGCCTGTGTCTGGGGCCGGACGGCTCCACCACCTGGATCGTCGGAACGCCGAGCGAAACGACGCCGTCGATCCCGAACGCGCCGTCGGGCTTGCTGCCCATCGCCTCGGTGCTGCAAAGCTGGGACGCCAACCGCAAGATCGTCTCCGACGCCACGCGCGCGGTGTCGATGTCCCAGCTTGAAGCGATGCAGACGCGCATCGACACCCTGTTCGCGCTGGTGGCCACGCAACAGCTTCGCGTTGACGCGACCATCGCCGACCCGGCGGCGAAAAAGGGCGTCTTCGCCGATCCGTTCCTGGACAACGACCTGCGCGATCCGGGTCTGGAGCAGGACGCGGCGGTCATCAACGGCGAACTGATGCTGCCCATCGAGGCCGCCATCATCGACCCCAAGGGATCGGCGCGCGTCACGCTGGATTATGAGCTGGACGAGGTTCTGGCCCAGACCAAGCGCACCGGCTCGATGCTCATCAACCCCTATATGGCCTTCGATCCGATTCCGGCCACCGTCACGCTGACGCCCGAGGTGGATTTCTGGACCCAGATCCAAACGCAATGGACGGGCGACAGCACCACGCGCTTCATCCAAACCGGGCACGTCACCAGCAGCAGCCACGTCGAATGGACGTCCACCAGCGTGTCGGAGGAGGTGGTGGGAAGCGCCACCACGCGGCTCGAACATCTGCGTCCGATCACCGTCGCTTTCACCATCAAAGGGTTCGGCCCGAACGAGATCCTGGACAAGGTCACGTTCGACGGTCTGGACGTCACGCCGGTCTGAGGGGATTGAGCC
Organism: Azospirillum sp. FG154; assembly: GCF_057809575.1. Taxonomy (NCBI): domain Bacteria; kingdom Pseudomonadati; phylum Pseudomonadota; class Alphaproteobacteria; order Rhodospirillales; family Azospirillaceae; genus Azospirillum; species Azospirillum sp. FG154. The sequence continues at coordinate 18,855 of NZ_JBMDKF010000028.1, forward strand.
ATGGCAAAGTTGCAAGCGAACGCGCAAGGCGAACTGACCGGATCCTTCGCGATCCCGCCCAACGTTCCGGCGGGCGCCAAAAAGGTGTCCTTCCAGGGGGCGGGCGGCTCCCACGGCGACGCGGCGTTCACCGGGCGCGGCTCGATCACCGTGGAGCAGCGCCGCCGGATCGTGACGATCAACGAATACCACGTCGATCCGCTGGCCCAGACCTTCACCCTGACGGCGGGGCGCCATCTGGCCGCCATCGACCTGTGGTTCACCGCCAAGGGCGGGGCCAAGCCGGTCTATGTCCAGATTCGCGGCGTGTCGGTCGGCATCCCGACCAGCGAGGTTCTGGCGCAGGGCGTCATCGCCGCCGCCGACATCCGGTTGGGCGGCGCGCACACCCGTTGCGCCTTTGATCCGATCTGGGTCGAGGCCAACAAGGAACACGCCATCGTCGTTCTGACCGACGATCCGGGGCACGCCCTGGCGGTGGCCGAATTGGGCAAATACGACCCGGCCACCGGCTGGGTCACGCAGCAGCCCTATCAGGTCGGCGTGTTGCTCTCCAGCTCCAACGCCAGCACCTGGACCCCGCATCAGGACCGGGATTTGGCGTTCCGGCTGCACGCGGCGACATTCACCAGCCTGACCCGCACGGTCAATCTGGGGATGATCTCGGCGGCGGACGCCACCGACATCATCGCCTCGGCCACCGTGGAGCGCCCGGCGGCGGACACCAACGTGGAGTTCGTGTTCACCCAGGACAATGGCCGCCAGATCCGCGTCGGCGACGGCCAGATCGTCACCCTGACCGAACCGCTGACCGGCGCGCTGGGCGTGTCGGCGGTGCTGAAGGGGTCGGCCCTGCGGTCGCCGGTGCTGTATCCGGGCGCGCAAACGGTGCTGGGCAAGCTGAAGGAAACGGCGACCTACATCAGCCGCGCCTTTCCCTGCGGGGCCAATTCCAAAGTCACGGTTCTGCTGGACAGCCTGACGCCGGGAACCAGCGCCGTGAAGGTCGAGGTCCGCAAGGACGACGGAACCTACGTCACGGTTCCGCTGAGCGCCGCCGCCCCGTCGGGCGACGGTTGGGAGGAGCGCGCCCACGTCCTGACCGGCTTCACCGCCGCCACCACCCGCATCCGCGTCACGCTGTCCGGCACGGCCCTGTACCGCCCGAAAGTCAGCAAGCTGCGCGCGGTCGTGACCTGATGATCGGGGGCATGATGACCGATGATCCCAAAGACGAACGGTCGGCGACGCGGGGCTACCCGCTTCCCCACCCCGACAACCGCCTGCGCGACGACGTCGCCCGGCTGCGAACCGCCACGGCGATGGTGGACGCCGACATGACGGAGACCCGCCGCCGCCTGCTCACCATCGAAGACGCCCTGTTCCTGGGTTTCCAGGATCTGGTTTAGGGGAAACGACATGCCCTATGCGACCACGCCGGACCTGACCGGCGCCATCAACGCCATCAAGGCCAAAACCGAACAGGTCGTCACCGGCCTGACCGATCCCAAGGAGATCGCCTTCCTCGCCAAAAGCGTGGAATCCCTGACCGGCTCCGTGACCATGCAGCAGGTCAAGGACGAGGGCGGTCTCCAAGTGGGCAACCTCCAGACGGCGGGGACCAGCGCCCTCAGCGCCCTGGCCGCCGCCCGAACCGACGCGTTGGACGACGTGGGAACAACCCGCGACGCCGCCATCGCGCAACTGAACAGCCTGTTGGCCACCGGCGCGGCGACCATGACGGACGCCGCCGCCGAAGAGGCCATCGCCCTTTCCCTGGTGCTTTAGGAGCAGCCGCCCATGGCCTCGACTTTTGACCGCAAGGTGTCCACGCCCGGAACCACCCTCGCCGACGCGACCAACCTGGGCGACAGCGCCGTCGTCCAGGTTCCGCCCGGCAAGCAATGGGTGCTGATCGGTTGGATCTACACCAACAAAAGCACGTCGGCGAATTATCTGCTGGAAGCGGCGTTGCTGCGGTCCGGCGGCGTCGCCGGAGCCGACGAGGATTTCCAGGTCCGGGATTTTTCCCTGCCCAAGGGATCGAAAATCAACCTGTTGCCGAACGGCGAGCGGATGATTTTGAAGGCGGGCGACCGCATTCGCCACAAATTCGGCAGCGCCACGGATGGGCGGATGATCCTGTCCTATCTTGAACGCGCGGCCTGAGGAGGGACGCCCCCATGTATGACCGCAACAACGGCCTTTTGGTGGACGGTTGGCAAGGCGCGCGCGGCCTTCTGCACAGCGGCGGCGCCCAAATGGCTCTTCCGACGCAGGCCACTGGAGACGTGCAGGGGGCCTATTCGCTGCAAGAGGCGCTCGCGCTGCGCGATCGTGGCCACCTGCCCTACACCCCGGCCTGGGGCGGCCTGTCGGGAACCGTCAAATCCCCGCTGGTCAACGTCCATCCCAACACCACGGTTGGTCTGTATTATTCGGATGTCCAGTGGACGACGGACGGGCGGATGATCCTGAATCCCAACGTCAACGCCAATCTTCAGATCCAGGTGATCGACTTCAGCGGCGACACGCCCGGCGTCAAGATCGACATTCCCACGCCCACGGCGATTTCCGGGGCGCCGGGCGGCCTGTTTCTGGAGGCCAACGGCGACGTTCTGACCGTGACGCACAGCCACAGCCAGGCCAAAAAACAGTTCGTCTGGTGGCGGTTGAACGCCGACAACAGCCTGACCGAACTGCGCCGCGCCAGCTTCGATTGGACCGGCTACACCCCCGCCAATTTCAGCGCCGCCATCGACGCCCGCGTCCTGGATTGGACCATGATGCGCCCGCGCAAGGTGGCGGAAAACCTCTACATCGTCATGCAGGGCTACAACGGCGTCGGGTGCTTTCATCTGTTCGAGTATGACGGCGCGACCGGGATGATGCGATACCGCGACGGCCGCCAGTTCTACCCAAACGGAACCAACTACAACTGGGCGGGCGCCTTTCTGTTGGACGTGATGCAGGTGGCCCCGCAAGCCTTCCTGTACCGCATGTATCAGCTCAACTGGGACAACTCCGGCAATCAGGCCCGCTACTGGGGGGCGCTTTCCGTCAACCCAACGACGAAGAAACTCATGGTCTCCAGTTACCCTTACGGTTGGGGCGGCGGAACGAACAGCGCCAACTACATGGACCAGCGGTTCAACCGCATCGACGCCCGGACCTTCGCCGTCATCACCAACCGCGTTCGCAGCGACAATGTCCAGGACACCTATGTGCAGATCGGCAAATTCACCGCCGATTACAGCGGTTGGGATTGGTTGATGGATGACCCGGACTCCATGCAGTCGGCGGCAAGCCGCTTCCTGACGATGTATCGCAACGACGAAGGAAGCAGTCATCGGGCGCGGCACACCGATCTGACGGTGATCTCCTCCACCGCGTTCGCCTTGGCTTATTTCAAGGCGAATGTGCAAAATCTGGGGGCCAACCTGAAAAGCACGCGGCTGTGCGTGCGGCCGGTGTGGTTGAACGCGGCGGGCACAGGCTGGGTGTGGGGGCAGGAATACAGCCTGCCGGTCCGCTGGTGGCGCACCAGCTACGACAGCAACAACAGTTTCACCAACGCGCTGTATGTCGGCGAAACCGACAGCGACGGCGTCGCCCCCATCATCACGATCTATAACGCCTTCGCCGGTCTCGGGGCGGCCGGCTACAAGTGCGACTACACGACGGTGCGGTTCCGCCAGAACGCCGACAATTCGGTGGAGGTCACGACGCCGAACAGCGAACCCGTGGAGCTTTTCACCGGCGTCAACAACGCAAGCCCCGACGTCTATCAGGTGGGCGACCAGATCAAACGCCTGCCGGACGGCAGCGCCGTGTTTTTCTTCGGGGTGGGCGGCCCCGGCTACGCCATCAAACTCAGAAAGGGCTGAACCATGCTGGTTCTGACGCATATGGACAGCGGCGCGGTGGTCCACACCGCCCCGGACGACACCCCCGCCGCCTTTGGGGCCGACGGCCTGATGATCGGGGACACGCTGTTCCCGTGGGCGACGCCCGACACCGCCGTCTTGCATCGGGACGCGCCGGATCCTGACGTGCCGTTGACCGGCGACACGCTCTATGACGGCGCGGTCTGGTCGCTGCGGACCGAAGGCCTGCCGGCGCTGCGGTTGCGGCGGGTGGCGGAGGTGGAACGGTTGAAGGCCGACAAGCTGGCCGTTGGCGTCGTCCACAACGGCCACCGCTTTCGCCTGACCGCCCAAGACCGTACGGACATCGGCGGCGGCGTCGCCCGCGCCGCCCTGGCTTTGCAAGGGGCGGCGGATTGGCCGGACACCCGCGTCTGGATCGACGCGGACAACGCCCTGATGCCGGTTCCGACGGCGCAAGCGATGGTGGCCTTCGGTCTGGCGGTGGACGCCGCCTATGAGGCCATCGTCCTGCGCGCCCGCCAGCACAAGGACGCCCTGTTGAGCGCAGGGCTTGTCTCGGTCCCGGCGGTGCGGGATTACGACATCGCCGCCGGTTGGTGACGGTCCCCCGGGCCGTCCGCCGTCGGTCGGCCCGGCCCGGTTCCCGGAATGCGCAGGGCGATTCCGGCCTCCGCCAGAATCCGGCGCACGCGGTCCTGGGCCGGGGCGCTGCGGTCGATGGGGGCGGGGAAGGGCGGGAGCGGGGCGGGGGAGGGCGGCGTTTTCCGCCCGACCGCCGCCGGTCCGGCTTGGCCGCCCGCCTGAACGATGGCGGCCAGCCGCTGGCGTCTCACCCGCAATTCGGTGCGATGATCGTCCAGAACGTCGCACAGCTCCTTGTAACCGGGAAAGAAGGTGAAACGCCGGGCCGCCTTGCGCAGCGAGGCCGGGGTGAAGCAGGCCTCGGGATAGTCCAGGCTGACGGCCAGGGCGTCCACCCGCTGGCGGGCGTCTTCCAGCGTCATGACGCCCGCGACCAGCGGGGCCAGATCGATCAGCCATTGCCGGACGCGCGACGACGGCGCGACCGATTCAGCGGCGTCCATCGCCGCCAGGGCGGCGGCGGCCTCCGCCCGCAGGTCAGGCGACACGGACGGCGGCGGCGTCCAGATCGAAGGCCGTTCCGTCCCATCCGGCAACACCTCCACCCGGCTTTCCAGGGCTGAGGCCAAGCTCCTGTTCGCGGAGTTCAAGCAGGCCGTTGCGGCGGCGCGGCGGCTGGACAGAGGAACGATGTCGGTCATGGGCGGTCTTCCGGTGTTTGAGGGCGGCTTCGATCCAGGCGACGGGACCAACGACGGGGGGCGATTGGCTTCGGCAATCGGACATCACGACCAGCACATGGTCGGCGCCATACACGGCGCACCAGCGGCCAATCAGGGCGCGCAGGCCGTTGGCCGCCTTGCCGCTGGCCTGCGACAGCCACGCCAAGCCGTCGCCCCAGACCAGTTCCGCGTCGGTCGGCGCGGTGGGCGCTTCACGGCGCGCGGTCGCAAAGGCGTCAGCCTTTGTGGATGGTTCCGGGTCGGGTTCAGGTTCTGGGATGGGCAAAGGGTTTGGAAACCGTTTGGCGTACCGTTCCAGGAACCCGTCGGGAAAGCGTTCCCGGCAGGGCGACAGCGCGCGCAACAGCGCGTCGGCGAAGGGCACGGAGGCGGGCACCTGTTCCAGCATCCGCACGCAAGCCTTGCCGACATTGCCGTTTTCAATCTCGTTGTGGCGCAGGTAATTGACGATCAACGTCCAGCCCGTGCGGGGGCAGCGGCGGGCGAAGCGGGCCTCGACCAATTCGCCAAAGGCCCGCTCCACGCGCGCCCGCTCCCACCCCACATCGTCGGACACATAGCCGCTGGGCAGCCGGTAGCACCCGACCGCGTTGGCGTGCGGGCTGGTCAGCAGATACAGCGCCAGCAGCTTTCCATCGTCGCTGAGCGACGCGACGCGGTCGTCGGTCCAAAAGACCGTCCGCACCTTTCCATAGTCTCTCACCGCGTCCTCCCTGGTTGCGCGCCCAACAGACCGCCGCCGCCCGCCAATCGACGCGCGAGCGCGGCGTCCGGCGCCGCGCGTCGCCGAAACTCTGCGCCCATGGCGCGCCTCCTTCATTGTCGGACATTCTGCGCCGCGTCCTGCGGCCCGGCCCGTCAGCCGGGCGGCGACCGCAAGCCGCCCGCGCGCGGCCAGGAACAGGGCAGGGGAGGGAAGGTGGATCGGCTGGCGGACAGGAACAATGTCTTGTGTTCGTCGTCCCCCGGCCATCGGGCGTCGGCCATCGGGCCGCCCGAACGGTTGAAGGCCCGAACCGGCGGGCTTCCTGAATTTCTATCCGCTGATTCGCAGCCTTCGCCGCCCGCGCCCGCCGAACCCGTCACGACCATCCTCCCGCCCCGCCGACGGGAAAACCAGAACACGACAGGAACAAAATCTCAAGCGCGCCGGGTCAAAATTTGCAAAAAGCGGGCGCGCCGCAGCGCGTGGGACCGTCACGCCCGAAACGCTGCGACGTCACAGCTCGCCGAAAAATTGAGTGACAAACAATCCTATGGCGAGCTGTGACGTCGCAGGATGCGGTCAATCACCGGCCAGCAACCGCCCGATCTCGGCGTGCAGTTCGGCCAAACGGCTGCGGTGCGCCGCGCCCAACCCGTCGCGGGCGGCCTTCAACGCGTCGACCTCCCGACCGATGGCCTTGACGCTTTTCGCGACCCGCAAGGCGAGCGCGTCGTCCGTCTCGCCAGCGGCCTCCGCCTTTTTGGCGACGCGGAGCTGTTTGACCGTCAACCCCTCCGACGCTTTGCGCCACAAGCGCCGCTGCGTCGGCTCCTCGCCCGCTTCGGCGATTTCGCGCAGCACGCTGGCGCTGACCTGACGGGCGCGGTTGGTCTGGTAATCGGCCAGAATGTCCGACGGCAGCCGCAACACCGCCAGGGATTTGGTGACGACGGTCGCGTCCTTGCCGATCAACGCGCCAAGCGCGTCGTGGGTGTAGCCGTGACTGTCGATCAGCCGTTCCAGCCCGCGCGCGAAATCGACCGCGTCGAGATCCTCGCGCAGCACATTCTCGATGATGCTGATTTCTTCGGGCTTGCCAGCGGTGATGATGGCGAAGATCGTCGCCCGCCCCAACATCCGATGGGCCAGCAAACGCCGCTCCCCCGCGACCAGCCGATAGACGCCGCGTTCCGGCAGCTCGGCCACCAGGATCGGCTGTTGCAGCCCATGGCGCGCGATGGAGTCGGCCAGGGAGCGGAGCGCCTCCTCGTCGAACACCGTCCGGGGCTGGTCGGGGTTGTCGCGGATGGCGTCCAGGCCAACCTCGATCAGGCGGGGGAAATCGCCGGACACCCCGGTCAGGCCATCCACCACGCCGATTCCGCCCTGCTCATAGGCGCCGATCCGGGTCGGCTTGCGCACCAGTTTAGGCGGCATCGGCGGCCTCCATCCGTTCGGCGGCGTCAATCAGGTCGCGGGCGATGGCGACGTAGCTTTCCACCCCCGGCGCGCCCGGATCCGCCGCCAGGGTGATCGTCTGGGCGGCGGACGCCTGGGCGTAGACGGCGCTGCGCGGCACCGGATCATACACCTTGAAGCGCGGCCCCCACAGCGCGTGAATCTCGTCGAGCGAGGCGCGGTCCTGCGTCTGCCGCGCGTTGTAGAGGGTGGGCAGAATGCCGAGAACCTTCAAACGCGGGTTTTCCCGCTTGGTCAAGGCGCCGATGGTTTCCTGCACCAGATCCTCCACCGCCATCACGGCGAAGCTTTCGGTCTGGCAGGGCATCAGCACCCAATCCGCCGCCACCAGGGCGTTGAGCGTCACCGTGCCGATGGCGGGCGCGCAATCAACGATGACGAAGTCGTATCGGTCGCCGACGCTGCGAATCACCTCCGACAGGCGGGCCAAACGTCCGAAAGGCTGGCCGTTCAATTCGCTTTCCGCCCGCGCCAACGCGATGCTGGACGGCAGCAGATCCAGATTGGGGGCCTGATCCACCGACACGATGGCGGCGGCGGCGGTCGCCCGGTCCAGGATGACGTCGGCCAGCGTCAAGCGCGCCTTGGTCAGCGCGACCAGACGCTCCTTGTCCAGCCCGACGTGAACCGAGGCGTTCGCCTGGCTGTCGGCGTCGACCAGCAGCGTCCGATAGCCCGCGCGGGCCAGAATATAGGCGATGTTGACCGCCGATTCCGTCTTCGCCGACCCGCCCTTGGTCAGGGTGGTGGACAGCACCAGCGGACGCCCGCCGCCGCGCAGCTCCCGCCCGCCCAACGAGGCGATCAACAAAGTGCCTTCAATTTCGCGGGGGATTTTCTCCCGCTCCGTTTCCCAGCGGCTGATTTTCGCGCCGTCGTAACGGCGGTTGAGCGTGTCGTTGAGCCATGCGGCGAAATCGGGCTGCGTCAAGCCCCGCCGCTCGCGGATGGCCCGCATCTCGCTCCCGGTCATAGCGTTTCCCCCTTGAAGGATCGGCGGCATCCTACCGACTTGATACAAGGTGGTCAACGCCATCAAGACGGCGCGGCGCGATCACGAAGCTGGAGCCTGAAACGGAGTCGGAAGGGGACGACTCGGAATCCGACCAAATGTCCGAATTCAATCCGGTGACGGCGCCGCCATCCAGGTCGAAAGGGCAGGGGGCTGTCGATGTTTTTGTCCGCGTCGCGAAGGAAAGGCGACGGCTGAGGCTTTCACGGCCCACACTCTTGCGGAGGAGGAGGGTCGTTTGCCCCGGCCAAATGTCCGAAATCCGCTTTCCTTCTTGATTCCTGGATTCCTTCAGATTCCTAGGGGCCGGATTTTGGATATGAATCAAGGTGTTGCGGGGTAGGTTCGGACATTTGGTCGGGTATTTCGGACGTCTGGTCAGGCTTATACGGACATTCGGACAGGGATATTCGGACGGCAGGGCAGGGGGATCGGGGCTTTATCGGACATTTGGGCAGGGCGACGCAATTCGGACAGTTTGGCAGGGCAGGGCGACGGCGGCGCGAAGGACGGGGCGCGGCGCTGGGGCATGCTGACCGGGTCGGATCGCGGCGTCACCCCTGTTTTTAAATCGGACTTGACAGCGGTTTCCTGTCCGATAGTTAATTCGGACATGAGCGCTGCGGGAATGTCCGGGAGATCGGGGGCGGGGCATGGCGGGGGAAACGACAGCGCGGCAGCAAATCGCCGCCAAACCGGGTGGGCAGTTCCCGAAATCAACCGGCGCGGTTGAAATCAGCGAACCGGAAGGGGCGTTGACGCTGGCCGACCGGCGGCTGTTCAACCATCTGCTGGCCGCCGCCTATCGCGACATGGGCAAGGTGCCGTACCACACCGTCAAAATGTCCGAAATCCGTTCCTTCGCGGCGGCGGCCCGCGACGGGGTGGAGGATTCCAGCAATCGGCGGCTGAAGTCGAGCATCACCCGCCTGCAAAAGACCGTGGTGCAATTCAATTACCTGGATTCCGCCCGTGGCGAGATTTGGCGGTCGTCCCAATTGCTGGGCGAATGCGAACTGGTCGAACGCACCGGCGAATTGACCTACGCCTTTCCCGCCGGATTGGCGGAAAAACTGGTCGAACCGGCGCTCTACAGCTACATCTCCTTGAAGGTGGTGTATCAGTTCGAATCGAAATACTCCCTGATCCTGTACGAGATCCTGAAACGCTACGCCGACCGCGACGCGGCGGCCCCCTTCTGGACGGTCAAAACGTCCGAATTGCGCGATCTGTTGGGCTGCCGCGACAAGCTGAAGGATTGGAAGGATTTCAACATCCGCGCCCTGCAACCGGCGTTGGAGGAAATCAACCAATTGGCCGGATTTGAAGCGGCGATGTCCGAAAAGCGGCAGGGCCGGGGGCGCGGCGGCGGGCAGGTGGTGGAGGTGACGTTCCACATCACCCGCAAGGACACCACCACCGCCGAACAGGCCGCCCGCGAATTGGACAAGCTGCGCATTCAGCGCCGTGGCGAAAAGCGGTTGAAGGTGGAGGAAGCCACGACATCCCGCAACGCCCGGCTGGCGCTGAACTGGCTGGAGGGCGCCGACGTGGCCACCCGAATGCGTTGGCAAAAGCGCGCCGAAGAGGCGGGGATCGCGGTGCCCAAGGGCGGCGCGGCGCGGGAAAATCTGGTCTTCTGGGTTCCGTTGATCGCTGACAGCATCGTCGCCGACGAAGCTCTGGCGGACTGAGGCGGGGGCGGCCCGAACGTCGGCCCGATCACCCTTCGATGGGCGCCAGCAAGACGTCCAGATCGTCGGCGGTCAACAAATCGGCTTCCGTCGCCGTCGCGTCATAGACCGCTTCGCCCAACTGGCGTTTGCGCTCCTGAAGGGTGAGCATCCGCTCCTCCACCGTGCCGACCGTCACCAGCTTGTAGACGAAGACCGGCTTATCCTGGCCGATCCGGTGGGCGCGGTCGGTGGCTTGGTCCTCCACCGCCGGATTCCACCAGGGATCATAATGGATCACCGTGTCGGCGGCGGTCAGATTCAGCCCGGCGCCGCCCGCCTTCAGGCTGATGAGGAACAGCGGCGCCTCGCCCGCCTGAAAACGGCGCACCGGCGTCTCGCGGTCGCGGGTGTCGCCGGTCAATTCGACGAAGGGAATCCCCAACCTCGCCAGTTCCGGCTTGATGAGGTCGAGCATGGATGTGAATTGCGAGAACAGCAAAATCCGCCGACCATCGGCCAGCAGGTCGGGCAGCAGTTCCAACAGACGCTCCAGCTTGGCCGACGCCGCCCCCTTCTCCACCCGCTTGCGCGCGCTCTCCAGCTTGACCAGCCGAGGGTCGCAACACAGGGCAATCGGGTGAAGGCTTGAAATTCCTTCATTAGGAAATTAGTCATCACCGCGAAGGCGGGGATCCAGAGTTCCCAGAGAGAATCTGACCGAAAAGCCTGGATCCCCGCCTTCGCGGGGATGACGGAAAATCCTCTATACAGGATTATAACCCTTCACCCGATTGCCCTGGGTCGCAGCAGACCTGCCGCAGCTTCAACAGCGCGTCCAAAATGGTGATGTGGCTGCGGGCCAAGCCCTTGCGGGCGATTTCCTCGCGCACGCGCTGGTCCATCGCCAGCCGGATCGTTTCGTACAGATCACGCTGGGCGGCCTGGGGATCGACCCGCTCGACCATCTCGGTCTTCGGCGGCAGCTCGCTGGCGACCTCCTCCTTGGTGCGGCGCAGCAGGAAGGGGCGGACCCGACGGGCCAGCACCCGCCGCCGCTCCGCGTCGCCATGCTTTTCGATGGGGGTGCGGAACAGGCGGCGGAAGCCGGTGCGGTCGCCGAACAGCGACGGCGCGGCGACGGAAAACAGCGACCACAGCTCGTCCAGATTGTTTTCCACCGGCGTGCCGGTCAGACACAGACGTTGCCGCGCCTCCAGCGCGTGGGTCGCCTTGGTCGCTTGCGAGGTCGGGTTTTTCAGATACTGCGCCTCGTCGAAGATCGCCAGATGCCAGGGCTGCGCCTCCAGCACCGCGCGGTCGCGCGGCAGCAGGGCGTAAGAGGTGACGACCAGATCATAATCGGCCAGATCACCGTGCGCCGCCTTGCGCTGCGGGCCATGCAGGACCAGCGTGCGCAGATCGGGCGCGAAGCGCGCCGCCTCGCCGCGCCAGTTGCCCAACACGCTGGTCGGGGCGATCAGCAGGCAGGGGCGGTCCATCCGCCCGGATTCCTTCTCGATCAGCAGATGGGTCAGCGCCTGCACCGTTTTGCCCAACCCCATGTCGTCAGCCAGCAGCCCGCCGAACCCGTGCGCGGCCAGGAATTGCAGCCAATTCACCCCCGTGTGCTGATAGGGCCGCAGCGTGGCGCGCAAGCCGTCGGGAAGATCCGCCACCGGCACCCCGCCCGCCTCGCGCAGGCTGCGCGCCATGCCGCGCACGGCGTCGGCCCCCAGCACCGGCACCCCGGCGGCGGTCGCCGCCTCTTCCAACGCGGCCAGATCCCCCAGATGGGTCCGCCCGATCCGCAACGGACCGCCATCCGCGCCCGGAGCTTGCAGCCCGAACAGCTCCATCAGCACGCCCAGCATCGGGCGCAACCGCTCGACGTTCAGCGGCAGGAAACGATCCTTGCCGACCCGAACGAACAGCACCCCGTCGGGGACCAGCGCGTCGAGCGCGGTTTCCATTCCGTCGTCGGCAAACTCATCCTCCCCCAAACGGCCCAAAACCCCGATGAGGGAGCGCAGAACCGGCAGCAGATCGACCCGCTCCCCGCCCACCTCGATGCCGAGCGACAGGCCGAACCAATCGATTCCCGTCCCCTCGCCAACCTCCATCGTCCAGCTCTGCGGCGCTTCGAGGATCTGATAGGGGAAATCGGCGTCGATCTCGATCCCCCACCCCTCGGCCCGCAGATCCGGCAAAAGTTCGAGGCAGAAATTCAGCCAGTGGCTCGTCTCGTCAAATTCGCCGGCTGGGCCGGTTGGCGACACGAACAGGCCCCGCCGCACGCTCGGCCCGCGCCCGACGTTGAGCGGCGTCTCGTTCAGGACCAAGCCCGCCCGGCGCAACCGCGCGGACGCGGCGGCCTCCGCCTTGGGCTGGCGGTGCGCGGTGACGAGAACCCCGTCCTCCATCCATTGCAGCGGCCCCGTCTCCTCCGCCAGACCAACACGTTGCCCGCCATAGTCAAAGCCCAACGCCGCCACCGCGACCTTGTCGGATACGGTCATGCCATAGGCGTAGGGCGTGTAGGGCCGGGTCGCCTGCCCCAGACGCAACAGCGGGCGCGGCGTCACGCGGCGGGTTTCCGTCTGGGTCGGGGCGGCGGGCCCGCGTCGGCAGCGGCAGGCCAAGCGATTCCACCCCGGCCACAAAGGCGGCGACCTCCCCCGGCGGCACGGGCGGCGCGGACAGCAGGGCGGCGGCCAGATGCGGGCGGATGTCGGCCTCCACCACGCCGCACTCCCCGCTCTCCCGATCCACATACAGCAACGGCGTGGTCGGCAACGTCAGCGCGGCGGGGGAGTCCAGCGCGATGGAAAACCGCTGCCGCCCCCGCTCGTCCGCCACCCAACAGGCCGTTCCCCGCCGCGTCGGGCCGGAGCGCAGCGGCGGGTTGGCGCGGAAATCCTGCCAATGGAGCCGCCCGGTTTTCAGCATCCGCTCGACCAACCAGCCGCTCCATTCCCCCCGCAACACCCGGCCTTCGTCGCGCGCGCCAGCGGTCGACCGGGTGTTTTGCGCCAGATCGGTCAGAATGGTCCGGTCGGACGGGGTGATGAACTTCGCCATCGTCACGCTGCGGATCGGGTCGAGGCTGAGGGGCTTCTCGTCCACGCCAAAGGCGCCGTCCTTGCGGATGGAGACGGACAAGGGTTGAACCACCGCCTCGGCGCCGCCCGCTCCGCTGTCCAACCGCAGCGCATACAAAAGCCGCTTGCGCACCGTTTCGGGATAGACGTCGCCGCCGTCCACCGCCGCCGCGTCGCTCAACCGGGACAAAAGCGCCTGCAAGGACGGGGACAGCGCGGGGACCGCCGTTTGAGGCGGCGTAAATTCCGGGTCGCTCGGGACGCGCCGCGCCGTAGTCGTTGGCATCGTCGTCGGCGCCGTTGGCTGGTCGGAACTCAACACCCAGGCGATCAGAGCGGCGGCGACATGCTTGCAATTGAAGCCAACCGGGCAATCGCACTCGCCCGAAAGCGCCGAAAGCGTGTTGCCAGCCCACTGAAACAGGATGCTCTGCGCGTAGGGGATTCGGTGCGACCCCCGCACGGTCGCGGACAGGCGGATCGCGCCGTTCGCCAAGCGCTGCGCCTGAAGGGCGGAAACCCGCCCTTCGCGCTGATAGGCGGCCCCTCGGCTGAAGGTGGCCGCATCGAAGAGGCGTTGGAGAGACGAGAGGGGGATCACGCGCCGGATGTCCTTGTGGCCGGTCGCCGTTCGGCAGGCCCTATCCTTTTTGGCGGCTGCGAGCGCGGTGTCAAGACCGCGTCGGCAGGCGCCGTCATGTGTGGGCGACCGCTGCGGCGCAAGGAAAAGAGAACTCCTTGGACGTTATCCTCATGAGGCCTCCTGATCCGCGCTGTTGTCTCAGAAGGCTCTCCACTTTGCCAGGGCAACTCCACTCTGGGGAACGGGGACCACCTCACCCCCTGAGTGAGGGAAAGAACAGGGGGCGTCATCGCCAAAATCACCTCCATGCAACACGCCTTCTTGCGCTTGCGGCCGTTTATGACCGCAAAGCCGAAACGGGGTACAATCGCGGTGGACCTGCTTGGGAGGTGTCGCGTGGATTGGCTGGAATGCAGGCCACTGGTCGAGGAATTCCTTGAGTTGGAAGAGGATGACCCCGCGCATTTCCGGCGTTGCGCCGAATTGGCGAGGACCATCCTGCCAGCAGCCACGGATATGCTGGAAGCATTGGTCGATGCCGGACAAGCTCCTGAAATCCGCTTGCACTTTGCCGACTTGATCGAGGTGCTGGCCCGTTCGGTGGCGAAGTGGGGAGAGATGCAAGCGGATCCGGGCTTTCTTCAGGACGCCTTGGACGCCTATGCCGCCACCTGGCTGGTGATGACATATGCCGACCGCCCGGCGCAATGGGCGATGGTTCATAACAATCGCGCCAGTGTCCTCGGCAACCTCGCCAGGATTACCGGTCGAAGACAGGAGTTCCTGGAGGCCCTGGCCGCCTACGATGCCGCACTGGAAGTGCAAACTTTTGAAAGGGATGCCAGGGGGTGGGCCATGATCCAGATGAACCGGGCTTCCACCATGGCATCCCTGATCGGGATGGAGGACGGCGAGGAGGATTGGGCGGCCTTCAAACGGGTCGAGGCTATCTATGGCGAAATCCTGGAGCGGATCCCCTTTCAAATCTTGCCGGAACTGTGCATGTCGGTTCGCAGCAACCGCGCGGCTCTGCTTTGTCAGATCGCCGCGCAGGGCAACAGCGACCGTGACGCCCTGCGCCGGGCTGTCGCCGATTCCGATGCCGTCCTGAGCGCGGTAAGCCGACAGACCGATCCTGTCAAATGGGCCAACGCCGCCAACAATCGCGCCAGCGCTCTTGCCGGGCTGGGTGCTCTGGCGGCAGGCGGAGAACAACGGTCATGGTGGCTGGAGGCGCTCGCCCAGTACGATGCCATCCTCCGGATTTTCACGAGGGAAAACACCCCCGCCAAATGGGCCATGGTGCAGGGCCATCGGGCCGACCTGCTCCGCTCCCTCGGACAGATGGATGGGGGGGATGATGGACGCGCATGTCTGCGCGATGCGATCGAAGCCTGCGATCGTGCGCTGGACGTGACGGATAGGCAAACTCATCGGGCGGGCTGGGTGTTCATCCAGAGAATTCGTGCCTCGACTTTGGTGGCGTTGGGGGAGATGACGGGTGAAGCCGAAGGCTGCGGCAGGATCCGCGATGCCGTCGTCATCTTGGAGGACACGCTGACCGCCACGCTCCAGGACGAAACGTCGATCGATTGGGCTCGGGGTCATAGTTGCCGCGGCACCGCTCTTCTCACCTTGGGTGAAATGGTGGACGGCCGTGAGAGAGAGCGGCTTTTGCGCCAAGCTGTTGAAAGCTATGACGCCGCACTCACCGTCTACCGGCAGGACAGCAGGTCGGCGGACTGGGGCATGGTCCAGATGAACCGGGCCACGGTTCTGTTCCGTCTGGGCGAGCAAAAAAGCGGGAGCGCCGGGCTGACCTTTCTGAAGATGGCCCTGGCGGGCTATGACCTTGCCTTGACGGTGACGGATCGTGAGACCATGCCTGTGGGTTGGGCGGCGATCCAGAAAAACCGGGGCAGCGTTCTTTTCCGCCTTGGACAACGGAAGGCGGGTGACGACGGCACGGTATTGCTGGAGCAGGCCATTTCAGCGTTCGATATCGCCTTGCAGCTTGCCCCCAGGAACAGCCTGCCTCTGCCATGGCAAAGGACAGTCATCAACCAGATATCGACCTTGATCGACCTTGCCGAACGCAAAACGGGTGCTGAGCGCCGCCAGCTCCTGCAACAGGTGTTGAACAGCAACGCGATCCTGTGCGCCGACCTTGAACGATCCGGCCATTCCGGGAACCTGATTTCGGCCATCCGCAGCGGCGTGGAGGCGCGCCTTCTGCAAGAGGACTGGTCCGGCTGTGCCGAGACTGCCCTGATTGCGCTGGAACGGGCGAATTCCTGGTTGCTGGAGGCTTCCACCGCTGCGGAGGCCGTCGATCGCATCAACCGCCTGACCGGGCTGGGAGACATGGCCGGCTTCGCGCTTGCCCGGATGAACCGGGGTGCCGAAGCCGTGCTGGCGGTGGAAGCCGGACGGGCGCATTTCCTGCGCGAGCATCTGCGCCTTGCCGAGGCCGCACTGAACGAGGAAGACCGGGAGCGCCTGGATGATTGCAGGCGTCGGCTGCACGAGGCGCGCCGTGAACTCGAACGGCGGCAATCGTCGTGGGCGACTGCCGCCGATGCCGCCGGGCGGGCGACGGCCCATGTCGGCCTTGAGAAGCCGATGGAGGAAATCGCCGCGATCTACCGCGAGTTCGTAGCCCTGCTGGACCGGTGTGGCCTGAACCGTCCGTTCCCACTGGCCTTCGACAGCATCGTGGCCGCCGCCGACATCGGAACGCCGGGGGCCGCCGTGGTGATTTCCACCACCGCCATGGGAACGGCTTTCCTGGCCATTCCCAACGGCGCCACGCATCCGGATCAGATCCTGCGTCGTCTGGTCCCAGGTTTTACCGAGAAGGATCTGGAAAGGCTGTTGGTGAACGACGACGGCGATGGCTGGATGAACGAATACACGGCTTTCGTCGCAGACCTGAATCGCACCGCCGGACGCGGCAGCGAGGAGGGAGGGGCCGCTTGGAACCGGTGCGTCTCCTCCACCCTGGAAAGGCTTTGGCGGGACATGATGGAGCCTCTCGACCGGATGCTGAAGGACATGGGGCTCGAACCGGGTGCGAGCGTCACCTTGATCGCGCCGGGGCGTCTGGCGGTTCTCCCTTTGCACGCCGCCGGGCAACGGGATGGAAACGGCTGCTGGACCTGCATGTTCGACAACTGGAACCTGTCCTACGCCCCCAGCGTTATCGCCCTGGCCCGGACGGGGCGGCGTACATCGGCCGGGAAGACGAACCCGGACCTGCTGCTGGCCGTCACGGACCCGTTGCGGGATCTGTCCATCGATCCCAACCCGGCCGCAGCGCTCTTTGCGGCCGAGCAGGTCGATGACCATCAGGGCAGCCGCGCCACCCTGGCGCGGATTCGGGGAAAGCTGTCCTCCTGCACCTATGCCAGCTTCATGTGTCATGGCCTGTGGGATCCCCAGGATCACAACCGGTCCGGATTGGTTCTGGCTCGCAGGGAACTCCTGACGGCGGGCGATCTGCGCGCTGCCGGCATGGAGCGCTGCCGTTTCGCCGTTCTCGGCGCCTGCATGTCGGGTTTGGCCAGCGTCGAGCGCACGCCCGACGAATTCCTTGGCCTGCCGACAGCCTTTCTTCAGGCCGGCGTGGGCGCCGTCGCGGCAAGTTTCTGGCCAGTCTTTAACACCACGTTGAGCGCGCTCGTCCATGACATCTTCCTCAACCTCCGGGGGCTGGGTCTGGAGCCGACCGAAGCGTTGCGACGAGCCCAGCAACGGCTGCGGAATGGACACGGCGGTCGGTCTGACGCCGTATGTCCGCAAGCCGCGTCCGTTCCCATCGCCGCCGTGTGGGATGAGGAACTCGAAGCGGAGGATCGCGGCGGTGATAGCGCGGTCACGTCCGCGCTGACCATGGACTTGGCGCAACCGATCCACTGGGCCGTGATCGGGCTGTTCGGCCGATGACCCGGATCGGTCGCCATTCGCCGAGCGGAACGCAGGCCTGGCCCCCTGCCCGACGGCATCAGCCGCCGAAGAGGCCATAGACCGCCCAATGTATCGGCTGTGAAAAATCCCCGATCATGACGGTCCTGCGCCCGTAACCACTCGACCGGCGTCGACGACTGGTCCAGCACCGAAAGCGCGGCGCCGCACGCATCGACCGCCGCGTCGAGAAGGGTACGCTCGTCGGCGCCGTCCGTCAGGGCGGCGAGATCCACCAGGGCGTTGGCGCGGTTCATCTGTGACCCGGCCCATTCCAGCGGTGCGGCTTCCGGTGTGCGTACGGTCAGGGAGTCGTCGAAGTCGGCGAGTGCGTTCCGCAGCAGCGCAACACCCTCGAAACCGCCGGTCAGGTCCGCCAGCCGGCGCAAGGCGTTGCCGCAGTTCATGTGGGTGCGCGCCCAGTGGACGGGCATGCCGTGCAAGGTCTGTACGGTCAGCGCCGCGTCGTAGCCAGCCACGGCGGCGTGCAGCAGGTCGATGCCGCGGCGGCCGCCTTCGATGTTGCCAAGGGCCTGCAACGCGTTCGCCCGATTCATTTGCGTCCACGCCCAGTTTTCCGGATGCCGGTCCGGGTCGAGGGCCGTCAAAGCCGCATCGTAGCCGGAGATGGCGGCACGCAGGCCAGCGGTCCCCGCCTCGCCGTCGGTCAAGCTGCCGAGCCGTTCGAGGGCGTTGGCCCGGTTCATCTGGGTGGTCGCCCAACGGAACGCCATGTCCTTGCGTGTCCGGACCTCCAGTCCGGCATCATAGTCGGCAATCGCGGCCTGCAACCATCGCGCGGCCGCCTCGCCGCCTTGGCGATCCGCCAGAATCGCCAAGGCGTTGGCACGGTTGGTGTGGGCCAGGGCCCAGATCGCCGGGGCATCCTGCCGGGATAGGACGGTCAGGGCGGATCCACAATCCGCGATCGCCGACCGAAGGGCCTGGGAGGCCTCGTCACCGCGCAGGATATGTGCCAGTTCGGTCGACACATTGGCCCGTGACGCCAGGGCGGCGGCCCAGTCGGCGGGAAACACAGCGGCGCTCAGCCCGTCCAGCGCCGTGCCGTAACCGGCGACTGCGGCCCGAAGCCGGGCTTCCCTGTCCGGGCCGGAGAGATGTGCCGCCAGATCGCCGAGCGCATTGGCACGGTTGATGTGCAACTGCGCCCGGTCTTCCGGCAAGGCATCGGGATCGCAGACCGCGAGCAGCATGTCATAGTCGTGAATGGCATCCGTGAGATGTGCCGCACCATCTGCCGCGCCCTTGACCGAGCCAAGGCGCAGCCTTGCCGCCGCGCGGTCGGTCATGATGCGGACCCGCTCCCCGTGATCCACGTCTTCCGGAAGCGCTTCCCAGGCGGCATCATGGCCGACGACCGCCGCTTCCAGCAGGGCGATCCCGCCGGAACCGCCCATCATCTCGCCGAGAATCGATTGTGCCGAAGCCAGATATGACATCGTCCGCGCCCATGGTGCGGGCATGCTTTCCGGAGTCCTGACCGTCAATCCGGCCTCATAGCTGGCAATCGCCTCCCCGATCAGGCGTTCCCCCTGGCGGCCCTCGCACAGGGTCGCCAAACTGACCAGCGTCGTGGCCCGGTTGATGTGTGCCGTGGCCCAGTCCTCCGGAGCCGCATCCTTGGGAAAACCCCGGAGGGCAAGGTCGAAGGCGGCAACTGCAAGCTGAAGAAGCGTGGCGTCGTTCCGAATCTCGCCATATTGCGTCAGTGCGTTTCCGCACTCCCCCGCGATGGCGCCTGCGACGGCGATCATATCCGGCGTGTCTTCGGTCGACGGGTGGTCGAGCCATTCCTCGACTGCTGGAAGCAGGATCTCCGCGAGTTCGCCCCCGCGACGGAACCCCTCCACCGTTCCGGGAAGCGAGCCCAGTTCGTCGGCGAGAGCGGCGTAAGCGTCCGGCAACCCCACTGCTGACCGTCTCCATCCTTATTAGGGCCGATCATGGATCGGCCCCGCTCAGGGCGCGTCGAACCCCGGACCATCCCAGCCCGCCCCGTCGCCGATACGGTCGCCGGAGGCTGCGGACCGGCGGCGCAGCCAGCCCCGCACGAACAACACTTCGCCCTGGGTGAGGTCGAGCCGGTCGAGTCCGGTCCCAGCCGCATCCAGGCTGCGGCCGGAATGCACGCCCTCCTGATGGCCGACCGCCCATACCCCCTCTGCGCTGCCCTCGATCACCATGACCCGCGCAGAGGCCTCGTGAACGATCCGGAGCTGGCGGTCCCGGATGACCTGCCGCATCGGGAGCGACACGGTTCGATCCAACACGATCAGATCCTCCATAGCGGACGTCTCCCTATGGACTGGGCGGAGCCGCCAACCCGGTGTAGCCAAGGTGATGACGGGTATAGTCACACATCGTCCAGCTGTTGTTTCTCATGATACACTCTACGCCGCCATTCGCTGCACCGTTCTGGCAATTGTCGTTCGGCCATCCGAGAACGCCATGCCGACCGCCGGTGGAGCAACCGCTGGCGGCATATTCGTCGGGCGCGCCGAAGATGTGGCACGCCTCATGAGCGAACACCCTATCGATGTTGCCGGGACCCCAGCCATTATTGGCGAAATGCATCGTCAGACGCGGGCCGCCCAAATCGGCATAGGCGAAATGCCACAGCCTGTATTTCGTGAAGAGGGCGCAAAATGCGCGCTCGGCATTGAGTTCGTTCTTCAGCGCCAAGGCATAGGAGAAGATACCGCCCATTCCGGGCTGGTGGCCGAGTTGCCGAAGCGCGGCGTCGCGCCACGTCGCTTCGTATGCCTCGAAGCCTTGGCCTGTCGCGGTATTCGGGACATCCACCTCCACGACCCGAATTTCCTGAACCCAGGTTATGTCCATGACCGGCCCGCGGCTGCCCAGCCAACTCAGCGCTTCCTGGACGTCGGCTTGGATCTTGACCAACTCATCGTCGACGAACTGCAGGTCGGGGGTGGGGCCGGAGACGATTATGGTGCCCAGGGCGATCCGGCCGGCCATGCGGTCACTAAGGCATGCCGTCGGCGCGCCGACCGGCCCCTCCTGGATAACGGGAATGCCCGGCGGCACAAGCGGTGTCGGCCCGCCGGCGCCCGGTGCGCCCCAGGAGCGATTTTCATGGGCTCGTTGACGCTTTTCCTGAAGGAACTCGGTGGACCGTCTGAGATCAAATGCCTCCTGTCCCAAACGCTCGGACAGGGTTAACGGCTCGGGGGACAAGATCGGACCCATGGCCCTGGCCATGTTCAGCGGCGGCGTTCCGACGGCGACCTTCACGCGACGGCCATACTCGTGCAGTACCTTCGGAACTGCGGCTTCGTTCGATGATCCGTCGTGGAACAGATACTCTTTGATATTGAGGACTCCGGCCACGGCGCTGTCCTTTCCGGTTGATCGCATTCCAAAGAAAATCTACCGTCCGGTCCCCATCCGTGCATCTTTAATTTTTTTCGGCGACGTTCCTTGGAGTCCATCCACAAAACGGGGGCAACTCCACTGGGGGGCGATCCAGCCCTCCGCAAATTGGCTCGGCAACGCCTCCATGCGCCAACGTCACGGAAAGTGGCTGCCAATGTCGGTTATTTGGATCATTGCTGCCCACGCAGCCCACCAGTCGCGCGATTTGCCTGCCATGCGAGACACAACAGGCGAACTCCTGGCGCTATGTCTCTCATAACGGACATATTGTGTTGAAGATGGCCTTATGCTTGCCATATACAACGTGCAGCCGGTCCTTGCGGCGGTGAGGCTGGCTATGTCGGATAAGGGCGACTGTCGTGACTGAGCGTACCGCAGATATCCTGTATAAGGGACAAAGGGTCGGGGTTCTCTACGAGACGCCGCAGGGCGGCACGCGCTTTGTCTACAATCCAGACGTGACAGAAACGATCGCCTGTGTCCTTCCGGTCCGGGAGCGGGAGCACGCGTGGCCGACTGGTCTGCATCCGTTCTTCCAGCACCTGGGGCCTGAGGGCTGGCTTCGCGAGAAGCAGGCGCGCGCCGGCCGCGTGGAGGACGAGGACGATTTCGGCCTCCTTCTGCGCTATGGCCAGGACTGCATCGGCGCCGTTGGCGTCAGCGCCGTGCAGCCGCTTGCGGCGCCCTTGGTCGCGGTCGATGCCGAAACCACCGCAGCCGCAGCGGGCAAACGCACCGTCTCCGGTGTGCAAAAGAAGCTTCTTGGCTTTCGCCACGGCGACCAATACCACCCGGCTGAAGCCGAAGGGCCGGCCACCCACATTGCGAAATATAACGATCAGACCAACGCTACGTTGGTACGCAACGAATATCTCACCCTGCGCTTTGCCCGCGATGTTCTTGGCGCCAAGCAGGTCACGGAGTTCGAGACGGCATTTCTCGCTGGAATCGAAAATTTGGCGCTCGTCGTAAAGCGCTTCGACCGCACGGACAATGGCGAAAAGCTCCGTCTGGAGGATTTCGCCCAGATCCTTGCCCGCCCGCGCGGTCGCGATTTCACCGGCAAATATGCCGGGAGTTACGAAGAGATCGCCGGCGCCATCCGAGAGCATTCCGCGCGCCCACAAATCGATGTCGAACAGTTCTTCCGGCGCGTGGTCTTCTGTGCGCTCATCGGGAATGCCGACGCGCACCTGAAGAACTTTTCACTTCTGGAAACGTCGCGCGGCTTGCGACTGTCGCCGGCCTACGACCTGCTGAACACGCTGGTCTATGGCGGCGCGTACAAAACCGAGTTCGCGCTGTCGCTGTGCGATGATCGCGTTCAGACCGACCGGATCGACCGCAGACTGATTGTCGCCTTCGGTCAGGCCATCGGGCTTCCGGAGCGGGCCATCAAACTGGCCCTCAAGGAGCTTGGCGATCGTGTCCGCCGCAGCCAAGCCATCGTGCCGCCGGCTGCGGAGCCGGCGGACGGCTTCGTCCATCGCTACGCCGAGATTGTGGAGGGCGCATGCCAGAGAATCCTCAAGGAGTAGTCCAGCCGCTCGACTGGCCGACGCTCGTCGCTGAAACCATCCGCCGGCGCAAGGATGAAGGGCTGACCCAGGCGCAGCATGCCGGCTTGGCTGGCGTCGGCAGGACCACGGTGGTGGCCTTCGATCAGGGCGACACATCGATCACCCTCAGCCGCGCGCTGGCCATCCTAGGCGTGGTAGGACTGGTCGCCGAGAACAACGCCAACCCGCAGGATGCCTTCGTGTCCGTGTGCCGGCAGCGCTGGAACGACTTGGTCGGCAAGCTCCCCGACGATGCCCCCGCGCGCCAGGTGCGCGGCCACTACAGCTTTGACTACGAGGTGGTTGGCCCAATCACTCGACTGTCGCCAAAGCGACTGCTCGTTGCCCTCGACAAGTCCGTGGCGCGCTACACCGGCTGGCCGCCTTTCTGGGTCCCGACCAGGGAAGATTTGGCCCCGGTGTGCGATGAGAGCGGCGTCGAGTGCTGGCTTGGTAATCCCGAAGCAGAGCGGGTGTTTGATGATGCCGCCCACAGCGACTACTGGCGAGCCTCGACAGACGGGCGGCTCTACCTGCAGCGCGGCTACCAGGAGGACGGCTCTGACGTGCTTCAGCCGGGCACCTTCTTCGATATCACCCTGCCGATCTGGCGCGCCTGGGAAGGCCTCTCTCACGCGGCCCGCTTCGCCAGGCTGACCGCACCCGTCGGCGACCCGGAAATCCGTTTCCGCGTCCGTTATGCCGGTCTCGGAGGGCGCGACCTCGCCTCCTGGGCAAAACCGGCGGATCGCAGCCTCATCGTTGGGATCCACCGCAGCCGCTTGCCGGAGGCCCATCTCGCGATCGCCACGTCGGCGCTGCGAATTGACGAGGATCCCGTCGGTGTCGTGCACGAACTGCTCAAACCGCTCTATGAGCGCTTCGACGGCTATGTCCTGGAACGCGATCTTGTTGAGCGCGAAATCCTCGACATGAAGAGCCGGCGCCGTTCTGGATAGGGCACAGATCGGCGTTGGTGCAAAAAGGACCGGAGTGGTGGCGATCGACGGCAAGACGTTGCGCCGCTCTTTCGACCGCGCCGCCGGTCGCTCGGCGCTGCCCGTCGTCACCGCGTTCGCCTCCGGCGCCCGTATGGTGGTGGGCGGCGGGCGGTGGGCGAGAACGAGATCACCGCAGCGCGGGCGCTGCTGGAACTGTTCGACCTCAAAGGCGTGCTGGTCATGGGCGACGCCTTGCATTGCCAGGGGGAGACGGCCCGTCTCATCCAAGAGCGAGGCGGCGACTGGCTGTTCCCGCTCAAGAACAACCGGCCGACGCTGCGGGCCGAGGTGGAGCGCTGCTTCACGGATCCGGCGACGGTGCTGGGAGACGCCCACGTCACCACCGACGCCGATCACGGTCGGCTCAAGGCGCGCCGCCATTGGACCAGCCCGGAGGTGGCGTGGCTGGCTTCCGACCGCCGCTTTCCCGACGAGGCGCCCTTGCCGGGTTTGGCGACCTTGGGTCTGATCGAACGCGCCGTCACCGGTGCGGATCAACGCACGACCACCACCCGCACCCTGTATCTCTCCTCTGCCCAACTGGACGCCAAGGCGTTGGCCCGGGCTGCGCGCAGCCACTGGAGAATCGAGGCCGCCGTCCATTGGGTGCTCGACGCCAGCTTCGACGAGGATCGCGCCCGCAACCGTAAGGACCACGGACCGGAAAATCTCGCTGTCTTGCGCAAGCTTGCTCTTAACGTCCTTCGAGCCGCCAAAAACAGCGACTCAATCCGAGCCAGGCGAAAGCGCGCAGGATGGTCCGACGATTACGCTCGATCCATCCTCGCCCAAATGCGATAGCCGTGCAGTCTTCCTGGGTCAGCGGTTGTTCGGCCATGGTGCGGATCCTCGTGTAGCTGGGCGGCGTTTTCTGGAAATGCTGGACGGTGTTAACTGCTGCTCCAGGGGTTGAACAACGGAACGCCCATCGGCTCGAAATCACGCACGTTGCGGGTAACGACGGTCAAGCGATGAACCAGCGCGGTGGCTGCGATCAGGCTATCGCCCTGTGGCCGAGGATCAGGAACGTGGAGCGTCGCGCAGCGCTGCGCCACATCTACATCGACCGGCAGGATACGGCCCCTAAAGGTCGGCATCACCTGGGTGTCGATCCAGTTGCGCAGCACTGCCCCTTGCGCGGCGTCCCTACGACCGATCTGCCCAGCGCCCAGCTCGATCTCGAACAGGGTGATGGAGGACATGAACAGGTCAGCCGACAGCACGCCGCCCGCCCAAGCGAGAAGGCCGACATTGGCCCGCGCCGGCCGACGCAGTTCGGAAATGGCATTGGTGTCGAGCAGGAACATCAGTCCAGCGCCGTAGGCCGGGCAATGTCGCCGATTCGCGGCGGCTCGAAGTCGAAATCGGCCCCGGCGTCATCTTGGCGCAGCATCTCGACGATGGAACTGCCCTTTTCGCCCGACAAGCGCTGATAGGTGTCGTAACGCAGAAGCACATAGGCTGGCTCTCCGCGATCTGTGACGATCACCGGGCCATCCTTGGCCGCACGCTTAGCTTCGCTGGGATTCTGATTGAACTCTCTGCTGGACATCATTCGGCCCATGCTATGCACCCCAGCCATTATGATAATGCTACAATGCTACATCAAAGCGAGAACAGCAAATCAATATGTAGGCACAATCCTACAAAGTGGTCTGTGGCACAATCGGGGCGAAGTCGCCTACTACGTGTCGTCGGTCGACGACCTCCCGGCCACCGCATGGGCCGCCGCGATCCGAGGCCATTGGGCCATCGAGAATCGCAACTATTACGTTCGCGATGTCTCCTGCGACGAGGACAAAAGCCGGATTCGGGATAACCCCGGCATCATGGCCCGCGCCAGGAGCTTCGCCCTCAACATCTTGCGCAAGAACGGCATCACCAACGTAAGCGGCTGGGGAACGCCGCCTTGTTGGGGCTGAGGAAGTAAGGGAAGAGCGGGTCTACGGAGGCTCCATTGGAGTCCAGAAGGAGGCGCGCTTGATGCAGAGTGGTGCGGCGCTCGCCATCCGGCATGGTGGCGATGCCGAAGCGAATTTCCGCAAGGGTGATGGTGGAGAGGTAGAGCGTCTCGACAGACTGGGCATCGATCCACGTCAGGACGCCCGGATCGGCGTTAGGCTTGAAAAGCCATATTCTTGTGAACGCCGCCGTTTTCCAGCTTGCGGGAGCGTCACCGTTCGCCTTGATCCGCGTCGCGTCGGCCTCAATGGCGGCCCGGTTTTCCGGGGAAAGACTGGTCTGTCGCAAAAGGTCGAGGGCAATGATGGACGTTGCCAGCGGGCGCCGCAGTCCCCTCATCAGGTTTTCCGGCGGGTTCGTCGCGGCGCAATGGCGTTCCCGATCCGGTTGCGCGATGTCCGCCCCACCCCGCTGTCCTCGGCGAAGTCGCGCCAGCGGTCCACCGCGCCGCGCACGAGGTCGATGATGCCGCCAACGTCGGTCGGCGGAAGGGAGAACTCCGCCGCCATCGCCCGCAGATGCCGTTCGCCAGGATCGCGCCCTTCGCCCAGAATGGCCGTGGAATGCTCGCCTCCGGGGCCATCCGCATAGGTCAGGTCGTAGGCGGGCGCCAACGACCAGCGGCCCGTCCGGTCCATCAGGTAGGCGAATTGGCGGCCGTGGTCATCGCGGTTGTGGGCGAACAGGTTGAAGGCGGCGCGCCGGAACATCTCGACCACTTGCCGGTGATCCTTGGTCAGTTGGAAGGTGAGGATCATCAACGTCTTGTAGTCCAAGCTCGGCTGCCGGAAGTCGGCGTGGAGGTGGCCGCAGGCGGAGTGGAGGTGAAGCCGACCGGTCGGACCGACACGGTCGAACCGCTGCGCTGCGAAGTAGGCCGGCGTCTTCGGGGTTCCGCTCGGCAGCAGGCGGGTGGGCGGCAGGGTCACGCCGGCGGCGCGCGCCATCTCAGCATAGGCCTGCTCAATCGGACCGATGTCGGCCGGGTCATCCTTGCCGCGAAACTTCACCAGCCAGTGCGACCAGCCATCCGGCGCCACCAGGGCGCCATGGATCAGGTCGCCGCTTTGATCGTCGCGGCAAACCACCGCCTTCGGTCGGGCGCCGCCGGGAGAGCCGCCCACCCGCAGCAAGGTGGGGAAGAGCGCCTCGGGCGCCCCCGCGAGAACCTGACGGCTCTGTGTGGCGATCCGGTCAAGATCGATGGCGCCGGTGTCCACGGGTTCCTCGGTCTCCGGTCGGTAGACCAAGGCTCCCATCGCCCACTCCCCCATGCAGGCCAGCATGTCGAGGGGAGTCAGCGCCAGGGGATTGAGCTTGCTGGCGGCGGCCCGGCGATGAATCAGCAACCGCCCCCACCCATCGGGCAGGCTGTCGTCGAACACGCCATGGAGGCCGGAGAACGGCGCGTCCGGCCCTTGCAGCACGCCTGGGCGCGGGGTCCGCAGAAACCAGGACAGGACCCGACCAGAGGCGAGAAAGGCGTCGTCGAATTCGACATAGGTTTTCCCGTCGCGGCTGGCGAGGCGTCCGACGGCTTCCTCGTCGCCCTCCCTCCAGCGCAGCGACACCTCCAGAACGCCGACATGCTTCATGGGATCACCGTCCGGCGCCTGCCCCGCTGGCGCTTTGGCCGCTCGATCACCTCATCGAGGCTGCGGAACTCCGGTTCCGGGAACAGCGCCCCGAACTCCTCGATCGCGTCGAGCACGACGGCGACGCGGACCAGCGCATCGAACGCCAGCTTGCCGCTGGCCTCGAACCGCCGCAGCGTCCAGATGTTGACCCCGCTGCGGTCGGCGACCTCCTGCTGGGTGAGCCTAAGGGCGACCCGGCGGGCACGGGCGCGCGCGGCCACGCTCCGCGCCACGTCCCCAGGAGTCATGAGGCTAAGTGGGATCATAAGACAACTTAATCAGGAAATTTTCTATAAATTGGATTATGAGCAAACTTATCGGCGCCGTCAAGTTGGCGGCGGAGCGGTTGCTGGCGGCGGCGTCGGACAGCAGGAAGGCGGCCAGGGCATGATCTTGCGGTATTTCTGCACGATCTCGCCCTGGTCGTTCATCAGGATCAGGGTGTTGTAGGGGGCCTTGTCGGGGTGGTTCTCGCGCCGCTCACCCCATCATCATGCGGTAGCGGATTTGGTCGAAGATCACGGCCAGGATCAACAGGCCGCCAAGCAGCACCATTTGCAGGTAGGATCCGATCTGGGCCAGATTCATGCCGTTCTGGGCCAGAACGATGAAGAAGGCGCCAAGCGTCACCGTGTCCACCCGCCCAATGCCGCCGCGCAGCGACACCCCGGCGATCACGCAGGCGGCGATGGATTCCAGGGCGATGGTTCCGCCCAGATTGGCCTCCCCCGATTCCACGCGGGCGGTCAACAACAGACCCGTCAAGGCGGCCAGACCGGCGCACAGGATGTAGGCGAGGATCAAGGTCCGCCGGGTGTCGACGCCCGACAGGCGCGCGGCCTTCAGGTTGCCGCCCACCGCGTGGATGTGCGCGCCGACACGGGTGCGGGTCATGACCACCCAGACGACCGCCACCGCCAGCCCGGCGACCAGCACCGGAACCGGAACGCCGAACCATTTGCCGAAGCCGAAGAGGTTGGCGAATTCCGGCGGCAGGCCGGACACCGGAACGCCGCCGGTCAGGAACAGCGAGCCGCCCGCGACCACCGAACTGACGCCCAGCGTCATGATGAAGGGCGACACGCCGAACAGCGCGACGCCGACGCCGTTCGCCAACCCGACCAGCAGCGCCGCCGCGAAACCGGCCAGCGCCCCCAGCGCGATCACCGGCGCGACGGCGTCGGGCATCAGCGCCAGCAGGCTGACCATCACCAGGGCTGAGACGACGGAGGTGACGGCGACGGTCGCCCCCACCGCCAGATCAAAGCCGCCGGTGATGAGCGCCACCATCTGCCCCATCGACACCAGAACCAGATAGACCGACTGCCGGGCGACGTTGACGAGGTTGTCCAGCGTCAGGAATCGGTCGGACGCCAGCCCGAAGAGGATCAAGGCGGCGACCAGGAAAAAGGGCAGGACGCCCAAGCGAACGAACAGGGCGCGGGCCAGCGCCCGCAGGCGGGGGGAGGCGTCGGTCGGGGCGACCGTGGCGGGGGAGGTGGCGCTCATGCGGGCGGTCTCACATCGTCGAAGGAAGGGGATCGAAGAAATGGGCGAGGATGGCGGATTCGGTGACGGCGTCGCCCTCCAACGCGGCGACGACGCGGCCATGCGAAAAGACCAGCAGGCGATGGGCGAGATTCATCGCCTCGGGCAGGTCGGACGAGATCACCACGACAGCCTTTCCAGCCTCCGCCAAGTCGCGGATCAGCCGGTAGATGGCGGCGCGCGCCCCCATGTCGACGCCGACGGTCGGCTCGTCGAAAATATAGAGGTCGTAATCCCGGCCCAGCCCGCGCCCGAACAGCGTTTTTTGCTGGTTGCCGCCGGACAGTTGCGCGACCTTGCGGCGGCGGTAGGCGTCCGGCAGTTCGACCCGGTCGGCGATGGCCTCGCAGCGCTCGCGAATGCGCCGCCAGGGCAGCAAGCCCCGTCCACGGTCGGTTCCCAGAACGCCTTGGGCCAGATTGTCACGGGTGGAGAAGGCCAGTTGCAACCCTTCCTCTTTGCGGTCGGGCGGCAGATAGCAGACGCCCGCCTGCATCAGTCGGCGGGTGTCCCAGCCGGTGACGTCGGTTCCTTTCAAGGTCGCCCGGCCTCCTTGGGTCGGCGACAACCCCATCAGGGCGCGGAAGCTGCGTGATTTGCCGGACCCGACCAGCCCGGCGACGCCCAGAACCTCGCCGGGGCGGATCTCCAGATCGACGCCCTGGACGCCCTGGGCGCGCAGCCCCTCCACCCGCAGCAGGGGCGGGCCGGGGTTGCGGGCGATGGTCGGGTAGATTTCGGTGATGGCGCGGCCCGCCATCATTTCCAGCAATTCCGCCTCGCTGGTGTCGGCCATGGCGACCGTGCCGATCTTGCGGCCGTCGCGCAGCACGGTGACGCGGTCGGCGATGCGGGCGAATTCCTGCATCCGGTGCGAGATGTGGATGATCCCGACGCCGCGCGCCTTCATGCGGGCGATCACGGCGAACAGGTGATCGACCTCGCGGTCGGTCAGGGATGCGGTCGGCTCGTCGAGAATGAGGATGCCGACCTCGCCGTGCAGGGCCTTGGCGATCTCCACCATCTGCTGCTCGGCGCGGCTCAGCGTGGCGACCATACGGTCGGGGTCGATGGTGAAATCGAGATCGGCGCACAGCGCGACCGCCTTGCGCCGCGCCGCCGCGTGGTCAAGAAAGGGACCACGGCGCGGCTCGTCGCCCAGCGCGATGTTCTGCGCCACCGTCATGGTCGGGACCAGCGAAAATTCCTGGAACACGGCGGACACGCCGACGGCGCGGGCGTCGGCGACCCCGGAGAAGCGGACGTTGCGACCGCGCACCAGGATTTCGCCGTCGCTGGGGGCCGACACGCCCGCCAGCAAGCCGATCAACGTGGATTTCCCGGCGCCGTTTTCCCCGAACAGCACATGGACCTCGCCAGGGCGCAGGTCGAAATCGACCCGGTCGAGGGCGGTCACGCCGGGGTAGCGTTTGGACAGGGCGACGGTTTGGATCAGGACGGGGTGTTGCATGCGCGGAGTCCTGGAAAAGAGGCCGCGTGGCGCGGGGAACGGCGGGCCGCGCGGCCTTGGAAGGTCACTTCACGCTGAAGACCGGGCTGAAGCCATCGGGCGGCAGGATGCTGTCGCGCGGCACTGTGTCGATGTTGGTCTTGTCGACGACGAAGATCTTCGGCCCGACATGCTTGACCAGATCCTGCTTCTCCAACGCGCGCACCGCCTGATCGATGGCGATGCGGCCCTGGATGACCATGGAATCCGCCGGCGCCGCCTGGATGAAACCGCGCTTGACGCCCTGATAGACGCCGGGGGTCATGTAAAAGGCGATCAGGCCGATCTTGTCGGTCAACCCGCGTTCGCGCAGCAGGCCCTGCGCCGCCTCGGCGGTCACGGCGGTGCCCGCGATGTATGCGACGTCGGGGGTCGCTTGCAACACGTCCTCCACCAGACGGAGCTGCGCCTCCTTTCCGGTGTCGCCGTAACGCGGCTCCAGCACCTGGACCGCCGACCCGGCGACCGCCGCTTGGAAGCCCTTGTTCGCGGCCTCGACCCAGCCCGCGCCCGCCGGGCCGGGGAACCAGCCGACCTTCACCGCCGGGCTGCCCGCCGGGTGTTTGGCGGCGAGGTAGCGGCCCGCCTCGAACCCCATGGTGTGGAAGGACACCAGCGACTTGGCGGTCAGCGCGGGGGAGGAAATTCCGTTGATGACGTCGATCACCGGAATGCCCTTTTTGGCCAGCTCGCCGACCAGATTGTTGAGGCCGTCGAAGGAAATGGCGCCGATCACCACGGCGTTGGCCCCGCGCGCCACGCAATCCTCGATCTGGCTGATCTGCTTGTTCAGCTCGGTGTAGCCGCCCGCGTCCACCAGGTTGATCTTGACGCCGAGCCGTTTGGCTTCGGCCACCACGCCGTAATCGACGCCCAACCAATAGGCGTCCTTCATGTGCGGGAAAGACACGCAGATGTCCCACGCCTTGGCGGCCTTGGCCAGCGGTGTGTAGGTGATGTCCTTGGGCGTGGCGTCGGCGGCGAAGGCGGGAACCATCTCCGCCGCCGGGTAGGGAAACCAGTCGGCGGCGGAAGCCGTGCGGGGGGCGAGGGGGGCGGCAAACCCGGTTCCAACGATGGTTCCGACGACAAGAGCGCGAGCGAAGGCGTTCATGCGGGTGGTCTCCACGGCATGGGGATGGGAAGAGCAGAACGGGGAAAGACGAGAGGAGAGGGCGGAGGCCGTCTCAGGCCAGCGCCTCCCGCAGCCGGGCGAGCCGTCGCGCCTCGTCGGCGCGGGCGGCCAGCGCCTGCTCCATGTCCACTTTGACGAAGCGGACGCTGGTGTGCGGTTGCATCTGGCCGATCAGATCCATGTCGGCGGAAATCACCGCGCCCAGCGTGAAGTATCCGCCGCCCGACACGGCGTCGCGGTGCAGCACGATGGGTTCGCTGCCGCCCGGCGCCTGGATTGAGCCATAGGAATAGCAGGCGTCCACGATGTTGGACGGGTTGGATCCGGCGCCGAAGGGCTGTTCGCGCGGCTCGAAGGTGAGGGGGCGACCGCCACGGAAGCGGTAGCCCATGCGGTCGGCCTCCGGCGCGACCTTCCAGACGTCGTCGAAGAAATTGCGTCCGGCCTCCTCGGTGATGAGGCGCCAGTAGAGACCGGGCAACACGCGCAGCTCGGCGCTGTGGCCCGCCGGACGGCGCAGGGATTCCGGGACCTCGACGCCGTGCGGAGCGGCGCGCGGCGCGCCAAGCGGCACCATGTCCCCCACCGCCAGGGCGCGGCCATGATAGCCGCCCAGCGCCCCGATGACGTAGGTGGAGCGGCTGCCGAGCGCGGGCGGCGTGTCGACGCCGCCGGAAATGGCGATGCAGGCGCGGGCGCCGCCCTTTAGATAATCAAAGGACAGCACCTGTCCGGCGCGCACCGGAAAGGCGGTCCAAGACGGGTGCGGCACGCCATCGACGCGGGCGGGCAGATCGGCGCCGGTGACGGCGACGGTGACGTCCACCTCGAACTCCAGTTGCGGCCCCATGAAGACCGCCTCCAAAGCGGCGGCGCCTTCGGGGTTGCCGACCAGAAGATTGGCGGCGCGCAGGGCGAAGCGGTCCATCGCGCCCGACATTGGAATGCCCAGATGGAAATATCCGGGCCGCCCCAGATCCTGAACCGTGGTCAGCAGGCCGGGGTGGAGAACCTTAAACGCCATGGAGAGCCTCCATCAGCCGCTGGTTGGCGCCGTCGATGTCCGCGTTGAAGGCGTCGAGGTCGAAGGTGACGTTGCGGATGCGCGGCTCATAGCGGTTGGCCGCGACGTCGGCGGCGATGGCGTCGTATTCCTCGCGGTTGATCGGCTTCCATTTGACGATGTCGCCGGGTCGGAAGAAGACCATGAACTCCCGCAGGTGGGACACGGTTTGCGTCGGGTCGTAGATCGGCATCGGCGTGATGCCGAACATCTGGTAGCCGCCCGCCCCGCGCACCGAATAGACGCAGCCGAAACAGCCGCCATGCCCGATGGTGTGCTTGGGCGTGTCGGTGCGTGGCCGCAGGTATTTCGGAACCTGGATCTGCCGC
Source organism: Azospirillum sp. FG154 (assembly GCF_057809575.1). Taxonomy (NCBI): domain Bacteria; kingdom Pseudomonadati; phylum Pseudomonadota; class Alphaproteobacteria; order Rhodospirillales; family Azospirillaceae; genus Azospirillum; species Azospirillum sp. FG154. The sequence continues at coordinate 51,748 of NZ_JBMDKF010000028.1, forward strand.
GACCGCTCGACCAGTTGATAGAGAAAGGGCAGTCCGGCGACGAAGCCGACCATCGACACGAACCAGGGGGCGGCGTGGTGGGCGTGGATGAACTGCTCCACCGTGTCATAGCCGTTGATCCGCGCCGCGTAATCCAGATCGGTTCCGCCCGGCTCTTGGTGCCGTTCGCGGAAGCGCATCAGCGTTTCGGTGGTCCAAGGGTCGCGGTAGAAGACCGGAACCTCGATGATGCGGGTGTCCAAACGCCGATCCGCCGTTTCCGCCGCCTGTTCAAGCGCTTGCAGCCGGGTCATCAACGCGTCGGGCGCGATGCGGTCAGGATCGAAACGCACCTGGAAACTGCCGTTGGCCGGGCAGATTTCCGTGACGCCCTCGATGGCGGCGGCGCGCGCCGCGTTGGTGATGGACATGCTTTTGAAAAAGGCTTCCAGCGACATGTCTTCGTCCATTTCGACGAAGATGTGCTCGTCGCCACCGTAGGAATAACGGGTCTGCATCCGATCCTCCTATTGCGCGGCCTGCGGGGGCTGAAGGGCGGGCGGAGCCTGGAACGCGGGGTTCCCGGCGAGCCAGCCTTCCAGAAAGCGGGTGTGGGTTCTGTCTTGACGAACGTCGGGATCGGCGGCCAACGCCTTGTGCAGGGCGATTGTGGTCTTGACGCCGGTGACGGCGAAGCGGTCGAGCGCCGCCGCGAGACGGTCGATGGCCTCCGCGCGGGTCGCGCCATGGACGATCAGCTTGCCAAGCAGCGAGTCATAAAAGGGCGGAACCGTGTAACCCTCATAGATCATGCCGTCGAAGCGCACCGATGGATCCTGCGGGACCGTCAGGCCGCCGATGGTTCCGGGGCTGGGCATGAAACCGTTGGCCGGATCCTCGGCGTTGATGCGGACCTCGATGGCGTGGCCGCGTCGCGTCACCGAATCTTGGGTGAACGGCAAGGGTTCCCCGCCCGCGACGCGGATCATCGTCGCGACCAGATCGATGCCGGTTATCATCTCCGTCACCGGATGCTCGACCTGGATGCGCGTGTTCATTTCGATGAAGTGGAACGCGCCGCTCGCCTCGTCATAAAGATATTCCAGCGTTCCGGCCCCGCGATAGCCGACGCTTTCGGCCAGCGCCACGGCGGACGCGCACAGACGCGCGCGGGTGGCGTCATCCAGGCAGGCGGCGGGAGCCTCCTCCCACACCTTCTGACGGCGGCGCTGGAGCGAGCATTCGCGTTCAAAGGCGTGAATGGCCCGTGTCCCGTCGCCGAGGATCTGCACCTCGATGTGGCGGGCGTCGATGATGACGCGTTCCAGATAAAGCCCGCCGTCGCCAAAGGCCGCCTGGGCTTCCGATTGGGCTTGGGGGGCCAAGCGCCGCAGCTCGTCGGGCGTTTCGGCGATGCGGATGCCGCGCCCGCCGCCGCCCGCCGCCGCCTTTATCATCACCGGGTAGCCGATGGCTTCGGCGGCGGTCAGCGCGGCGTCGATGTCGGCGACGCGGCCTTGCGATCCCGGAACCACCGGCACGCCCGCCGCGATGGCGGCGGCGCGGGCGGCGGCCTTGTCGCCCATGCGGCGGATGGTGTCGCCGGTCGGACCGACGAAGATCAAGCCGGACGCCTCCACCCGATCCGCGAAATCGGCGTTTTCGGCGAGGAAGCCATAGCCGGGATGGACGGCGTCGCAACCGGCCTCTTGCGCGGCGGCGACCAGCTTTTCCGCGTTCAGGTAGGAGTGGCGGGCCGCCGGACGCCCGACGCAGACCGCCTTGTCCGCCATCCGAACCGCCAGCATGTCCTGGTCCGCTTCGGAATAGGCCTGGACGGTTTCGATGCCCAGGGATTGGGCGGCGCGGATGATCCGCACCGCGATTTCGCCACGGTTGGCGACGAACAACCGCCGGATCGCCATCGTCTCAGCCTTCCAGCGTGACGAGCGGCGCGCCAGCCATCACCGGCTCTTCATCGTCCGCGCCGAAGCTGACGATGGTCCCGGCGATGTCGGCCTTGATTTCGTTGAAGCTCTTCATCACCTCGACCAGACCGACGACGTCGCCGACCTCCACCCGGTCGCCGATCTCCTTGAAAGGCGGTTGGTCCGGGGCGGGACGCCGATAGAAGGTGCCGGGCAGGGGAGAGCGAATCTCAGGCATCGAAACAATCCTTCTGGCAGAGACGAAGAGAGAAAGGCGGGAACAAGCGGCGGGATGGCAAGCGGTGAAGTGGTCAGGCCGGTTGGCCGACCAGATCGGCGGCGGCGACGATGCGGACGCCATCCTTCACCAGCGCGTCGCGCAGGGCGGTTCCGATGGCCAGCGCGCCCGGCGTGTCGGAATGAAAGCAGATCGAGTCAAAGTTGATGTCGATGTCGTCGCCCTCCACCGTCCGCACCTTGCCGTCGCGGCAGGCGCGCAGGCATTTGTCGGCGACCTCCGCCGGGTCGAGCGGACGCATCCGGCGGGCGAAGACGATGGAGCCGCTGCGGTCGTAATCGCGGTCGGCGTAGAATTCGCGCACCACCGGCATGCCGGCGGCGGTGGCGACGGCGCAGGTCTTGGACATGTCCATGCAGAACAGCAGCGTGTCGGGGCTGGATTTCAGCAACGCCTCCACCATCAGGCGGGACAGCGTCTCATCCCGCGCCGCCTCCATGTAAAGCGCGCCGTGCGGTTTGACATGTTGCAGGCGGGTTCCGTGCCGCCGGGCGAATTCGCGCAGCGCGCCGACTTGATAAAGGATGTCGTTGACCAGCTCGTCGGGTTTGGCCTGGATGACCCGGCGTCCGAATCCCTGGAGATCCCGGTAGCCGGGATGCGCGCCAAGCGCCACGCCGCGTTCCACGGCCAACCGGACCACGCGGTCCATCAGATTCGGATCACCGGCGTGAAACCCGGTGGCGACGTTGGCCGAACTGACGAGGTCCATGAGAACCTCGTCCGACGCCTCGCCCAGCGTCCATTGGCCATAGCCTTCGCCGAGGTCACAATTGAGATCGACCATAGTGCGAGCCAACGCCTTACTCCCTTGATGTGTCCCTTGGGGATCCGACCGTCCCGGGCGGCGTTCCGAACGACCGCTTGATGACAAGAGTATGCTCATCACCCATTGTTGCAATTTCTAAATTCTAAGATTATAATATCGAAAAATCAGATGATAAAATCTGACCATAAATAAGGCGGAACGTCGGGTTCATTGGGAAAATCGCCGATTTCCTGCGGTTAAAAATCAGGTAAATTCTGTTTTATCAATAGCAAATCACACAAAAATAGGTGATCGATGCTGAATTTCCGTCATGTCAAGTATTTCGTCGCGACCGCCAATCTGGGGCAGGTGTCGCGAGCGGCGCGGGAGTTGTCGATCTCCCAATCGGCGATCACCTCCGCCATCAAGGAGTTGGAGGCTGAGGTGGGCGGGCGTCTGTTCGTCCGCACGGCGCAAGGCATGGAGTTGACCGACACCGGGCGCCGCTTTCTTGCGGCGAGCCACCGGATCATGGCGAGCGTGGAGGAGGCGTTGCACCCCGCCGACGTCGCCGCTGAAATCGCGGGCAGCCTGACCATCGGCGCCAGCTACACGGTGCTCGGTTATTTTCTGCCGCAGCATCTGGAGCGGTTGGAGCGGCGATACCCCAATCTGCGCATCCACATCCACGAACTGACGCGGGAGATGATCGAGGACAACCTCATCACCGGGCGGCTCGACATGGCGGTGGTTCTGACCTCCAACATCAGCAACCCGGACCTGACGACCGAAACGCTGATCGGCAGCCAACGGCGTTTGTGGGTGCCGACCGGGCATCGCTTGCTGGAGCTGGATTCGGTGGGTTTGCAGGATGTGGCCGAATGCCCCTACATCATGCTGACCGTCGACGAGGCGGCGCACTGGACGACGCGCTATTGGAGCGCGTCGCCCTTCCGTCCGAACGTTCGTCTGCGCACCTCGTCCATCGAGGCCGTGCGCTCCACCATCGCCAACGGCCAGGGCGTGACCATCCTCTCCGACATGGTGTACCGGCCCTGGTCGCTGGAGGGAAAACGCATCGAAACCATCATCATGCGCGAACGGGTGCCCGCCATGGACGTCGGGTTGGCGTGGCGCCAGGGTGTCGAACTGACTCCGGCCATGCGCCTGTTCCGAACCCATTTCAGCGAGGTCTATCAAACACCGCAAAGCCGCATGCCACGGTGACAAGAGGGCGGCGGCCAGAAACACATACAAGTTCAACTCGCGCCGTCAGGACCGTAGATGAAACGGTCGATGGTCTCGTGCGACAGGGTTCTCAGGGGCAGGGCATCGTGCTTGAGCCTCCCGACGATCTGCTGGGGCGACCAGCCTTCGCCCAGCTTGGCGATGACATGGTCGCGCAAGCGTGGATTCAGCGTCAGCTTCAAGCGCCGCCGCTCCGCAAAACTGATCTGCGAATGATGCTGTCCCATGACCGCCCCCAAAGTTTAAGCCCTTGTTCTAAAACAAGAGTTGCACTTCAGGATAGAACCTGCCGCGCCTACAATCAAAAAAACTCATAATCCTCCTTATGGAAAATATAAAGTTCCATTTGCTGGAGCGGGGCGTTGCGTCATGGACGTGCTCAATCCGCCGACTTGCCGCCAGCCGCGCGCAGCGCTCCGGCGTGCGCTTCATCACCCGTCTGATGCGGAACAACGGCATGAAAGCGCTGCAAAAACGACGATACAAGAAGACGACCGACAGCGACCATGGCGGCCCGGTCGCGCCGAATGTTCTGGATCAGGATTTCAGCGCCGCCGCGCCGAACCAAAAATGGGGAGCCGACATCTCCTACATTTGGACGGTCGAAGGCTGGCTGTATCTCGCCATCATGGTGGATCTGCATTCCCGCCGGATCATCGGTTGGGCCACGAGCGACCTTGGACGCTACATCGACGGGTTCTGTAATCTTGTGCGGCGACATTCGGCGCTTGCCTACAAAAGCCCATGTGATTTCGAGGCTGCCGCATAGCCCAAAGTCGAAGGCTTTCCATTTTGCCAGGGCAACTCCACGACCAATACGGCCATCAAGAGTGAAAATTTCAAGCCTCAGCGGAGGATAGGAGCCAACAGGGCCACGTTTCTACGCGTCTTGCTGGACATTCGCCGCGCTCCGGAGACCGTCGACCTCCATCTCGGCGAACAGCCAATCCTGAAAGCTGCGGATCTTTGGCAGATCGGTGCGGGATTTCAGCAGGTTGAGCGTGTAACCCTGCACTTTCAGCCCCTCCAGCCCCAAGGGCGCGACCAGTCGGCCCGTTTCCAGTTCCCGCTGGGCGAGCAGCAGGCTGTCCAGGCAAACCCCCAGCCCGTCCACCGCCGCGCCAATCGCCATGAAGGAGCGGTCAAAGCGTGGGCCTCGGGTGAAATCCAGCTTCACCTTGCGGTGCAGGCGCAGCCAGTCGCGCCAGCCGACCAGACAGCCTTCGCTGTGGATCAGCGCGTGGTGGCGCAGATCCTCGGCGTTGCGGATGGGGTGGGGGCCGTTGGCCAGGGACGGCGCGCACAGCGGCACGATGGTTTCCGGGGGAAAGGGCAGCACCATGGCGCCCGCCGGTTGCAGTTTGGTGCCATAGCGGATGTCGATGTCCACCGCTTCCCTGGTCAGATCGACGTGATCGACCGACGCGTTCAACCGCACGTCGATGTCGGGATTCTGGCGGCTGAAGCGGGCCAAGCGCGGCATCAGCCATTGGGTGGCGAAGCTGGGCGTGGCGTGAATGGTCAGAATGTCGCTTTTTTCCGTGCGCCCGGCGTTGCGGGTGGCGGTTTCGATCCGGGCGAAGGCGGCGGTGATCTCTTCGGCGTAGCGCCGACCGGCGTCGGTCAGCAGCACGGCGCGGTGGACCCGGTGGAACAGCCGCACCCCGACCTGCTCCTCCAAAAATTTGATTTGATGGCTGATCGCCGACGGCGTGACCAGCAATTCGTCCGCTGCAAGCGCGAAAGAGGACAGCCGCGCCGCCGCCTCGAACGCCTGCACCGCCTTGAGCGAAACCCGATGCTGCATGGCGTCATTCGCATGAATTCAGTTCATCTATAGCGCTTTATTATTCGTTTGAGCGCATCGAAGCAACGAAATACTGTGGACACATCGTGGTTCGGATGATCCGTCCGACCATCGTTCCATCAAAGTTTCGTCCGCATCCGCGCCGTGCCTGACCAGGGCGCCGGACCATGGAGAACCGCGTGACCACAACCGCAATCGGGCACAACACCCATCTGGCGGAGCGGGCCTACCGCATCCGCCGCAACGCCCTTCTGATGGGCGAGGTGCAGGGCCAGGGCTACATCGGGCAGGCGCTCGACATCGCCGACGTGCTGGCCGTCTCCTACTTTCACGCCATGCGCCACCGCCCGGCCGAGCCGGATTGGGAGGGCCGCGACCGCTTCATGCTGTCCAACGGCCATTACGCCATCGCGCTCTACGCCGTGCTTCTCGAAGCCGGAATCATCCCGCAGGAGGAGTTGGAGACCTACGGCAGCGACGACAGCCGCCTGCCGATGTCGGGCATGGCCAGCTACACGCCGGGCATGGAGATGTCGGGCGGCTCGCTGGGGCTGGGGCTGTCGCTGGCGGTTGGCCGCTGCCTGGGGTTGAAGCGCAAGGGGTCCGACGCCCGCGTCTACACCCTGTTCTCCGACGGCGAGTTGGACGAAGGGTCCGTCTGGGAAGCGATCCTGTCGGCGGCCCATTGGAAGCTCGACAATCTGATCGCCATCGTGGACGTCAACAACCAGCAGGCCGACGGCCCGTCTTCCCAAGTGATGGCGTTCGAGCCGCTGACCGACAAGCTGGCGGCCTTCGGCTGGTTCGTTCAACGGGTGGACGGCAACGATCTGGACGCGGTGGTCGCCGCCTTTGACGCCGCCAAGGCCTGCCCGGATCCCAAGCCGCGCATGATCGTGTGCGACACCAAGATGGGCAAGGGCGTGCCCTTCCTCGAAGCCCGCGAAAAGAACCATTTCATCCGCGTGGACGCGCACGAATGGCAGCTCGCCCTCGACGTGCTGGACGCCGGGAGGACCGCATGAGCCGCCCCACCCCTGCCCCCTCCACGGGGGCCAAGCCCAAGCTGAAGACCTCGGCGATGATCGCCTCGATCGCGGCGGACGGGCAACGGACCAAGGCCGCCCCCTTCGGCAACGCGCTGGTCGAGCTGGGCAAGACCCGCGAGGACATCGTCGGGCTGACCGCCGATCTGGCCAAATACACCGACCTGCACATCTTCGCCAAAGCCTACCCCGACCGCTTTTATCAGATGGGGATGGCCGAACAGCTTCTGATGGGCGCGGCGTCGGGCATGGCGCACGAAGGCTTCACCCCCTTCGTCACCACCTACGCCGTTTTCGCCTCCCGCCGGGCCTATGACTTCGTCCATCAGACCATCGCGGAGGAAAACCGGAACGTCAAAATCGTCTGCGCCCTGCCGGGCCTGACCTCCGGCTACGGCCCCAGCCATCAGGCGGCGGAAGATCTGGCGCTGTTCCGCGCCATGCCGAACCTGATGGTCATCGACCCCTGCGACGCGCACGAGATCGAACAGGCGGTTCCCGCCATCGCCGCCCACAACGGCCCGGTCTACATGCGCCTGCTGCGCGGCAACGTCCCGCTGGTGCTCGACGAGTATGATTACAGTTTCGAGTTGGGCAAGGCCAAGCTGCTGCGCGACGGGGCCGATGTGCTCGTCGTGTCCTCCGGCATCATGACGATGCGGGCGCTGGAGGTGGCGACGATGCTGGAGCGCGACAAGGTCGATGTGGCTGTGCTGCACGTCCCCACCATCAAGCCGCTCGACACCGCCACCATCCTGCGCGAAGCGGGACGGTCGGGCCGTCTGGTCGTGGTGGCCGAAAACCACACCGTGATCGGCGGCCTTGGCGAGGCGGTGGCCGGCGCCCTGCTGCGCGCCGGGGTGCACCCGCCCTTCCGTCAAATCGGCCTGCCCGACGAGTTTCTCGACGCGGGCGCCCTGCCGACCCTGCACGACCGCTACGGCATTTCGGCCAACGCCATGGCCGCGTCCATCAAGGGCTGGCTCGGCTGAGCCGCCAGACCCGTCCGTTTCAACGAAAGGTGCTTTCCGTGACCCAATCGCTTCTGCTCGACGGCAAGATCGCCGTCATCTCCGGCGCCGCCTCCCTGCGCGGCATCGGCATGGCCACCGCCCGCATGTTCGCCGCCCAGGGGGCCAAGGTCGCCATCCTCGACCTTGACGAGACCGCCGCCTCGGAGGCCGCCGCCCAACTGGGCGAGGGCCATCGCGGCTACGCCTGCAACGTCACCGACAAGGACTCCTGCGTGGCCGCCGTTGGCCGCGTGGTGGCGGAATTCGGCGGGATCGACATCCTCATCAACAACGCGGGCGTCACCCAGCCGGTCAAGACGCTGGACATCGACCCGGCGAGCTGGGACCGCATCCTGGACGTGAACCTGCGCGGCGTCCTCTATCTGTCGCAAGCGGCGCTGCCGCACCTGCAAAAGCGCGGCGGCGGTTCCATCGCCTGCATGTCGTCGGTGTCGGCGCAGCGCGGCGGCGGCATTCTGGGCGGTCCGCATTATTCGGCGGCCAAGGCGGGCGTGCTGGGTCTGGCCAAGGCGATGGCGCGCGAATTCGGCATCGACGGCATCCGCGTCAACTGCGTCACCCCCGGCCTGATCCAGACCGACATCAACGCGGGGAAAATCAGCCCGGAAAAGACCACGGAAATTCTGGCGGGCATTCCGCTGAACCGTCTGGGCGATCCCAAGGACGTGGCCGGGGCTTTCCTCTTCCTGTCCTCGGACCTGTCGTCCTACATCACCGGCGCGGTGATCGACGTCAACGGCGGCATGCTCATCCACGGTTGAGCGGCCACAGACACGGAAGGAACACGATCATGGCGATCCGGTCGGGGCGGGCGGTCGGTTTCATCGGGCTTGGGTCCATGGGCCTGCCGATGGCGAAAAACCTGCTGGCCGCAGGCTTCGCGGTGCGCGGCTTCGATCTGCGCCCGGCGGCGGGCGCGGCCCTGGCCGAGGCGGGCGGCGTCGTCGCCGCCAGCGTGGCGGAGGCCGCCCGGGACGCCGACGCGCTGGTCCTGATGGTGGTCAACGCCGCGCAGGCCGAATCCGCGTTGTTCGACGCGGGCGGGCTGGCGGCGCTGCCGCCGGGGGGCGTGGTCGTGTTGATGTCCACCTGCCCGCCCGCAGCGGTGGAAGCGTTGGCGGCCCGCGTGACCGGGGCGGGACGGGGCTTCCTCGACGCCCCGGTGTCGGGCGGCTTGGTCGGGGCCGTCGCCGCCTCCTTGACCATCATGGCGGCCGGGTCGGCCGAGACGCTGGCGGCGGTCCGCCCGCTGCTCGACGCGGTGGGCGGCAAGATCGTCCAGGCGGGCGAGCGTCCGGGACAGGGGGCGATGGTCAAGACGATCAACCAACTTCTGTGCGGCGTGCACATCGCGGTCGCGGCGGAAGCCCTGTCGCTGGCCGCCAAGGTCGGCGTCGCGCCGGACATCCTGCTCGACGTGCTGGGCGGCTCGGCGGCGTCAAGCTGGATGCTGAAGGATCGGGGGCCGCGCATGGTTCAGGACGATCCGCCCGTCACAAGCGCCGTGGACATCTTCGTCAAGGATCTGAGCATCGTGCTGGAAGCCGGGCGGGACAGCCACGCCGCGTTGCCGCTGGCCGCCGTCGCCCATCAGATGTTTCTCGCCACGTCGGGTCGTGGCGACGGATCGGCGGACGACAGTCAGGTCATCCGATCCTATCACCTGTTGAACGGTCGCTTGCCCGGCGACCGGATCTGAACGTCGGGCGTCCCCTATCGAACGCGCCTCTGAAAACGGACGCGCGCATCTGCAATCTTGGGAGGAAAGAATGTCCAAAATCACCAACCGTCAAGCGGGCGTCACGCGCCGGTCCTTTCTGGCTTCGGGCGCGGCCCTGTCGGCGGCGGTTCCGCTGTGTGGAATTCTGAGCCGTCCGGCCAACGCCGCCGAATTCTCCTACAAGCTGGCGACCGGCCAGGATCCGACCCACCCGGTCAACACCCGCGCCAAGGAAGCGCTGGACCGCATCCGCGAGGCGACCAACGGGCGGTTGGACATCGGTCTGTTCCCGGCCAACCAATTGGGATCCGACACCGATTTGTTGTCGCAGGTGCGCAGCGGCGGCGTGGAGTTCTTCAACCTGTCCTCCTCGATCCTGGCGACGCTGGTGCCGACGGCGGGCATGGTGAACACCGGCTTCGCCTTCGCCAATTATGATTCCGTGTGGAAGGCGATGGACGGCGACCTCGGCGCCTTCATCCGGGGCCAGATCGGCAAGGCCGGTCTCGTCACCCTGTCGCGCGTTTGGGACAACGGGTTCCGTCACATCTCCTCCTCCACCCGCGAAATCCGCACGCCGGACGATCTGAAGGGCTTCAAGATCCGGGTGCCGCCGGCCCCGATGCTGACCTCCCTGTTCAAGTCGCTGGAAGCCGGTCCCGCGCCGATCAATTTCAACGAACTGTATTCGGCGCTTCAGACCAAGGTGGTCGAGGGGCAGGAAAATCCGCTGGCCATCATCGCCACCGCCAAGATCTACGAGGTTCAGAAATCCATCAGCCTGACCGGCCATGTCTGGGACGGCTATTGGATCCTCGGCAACCGTCGCGCTTGGGAACGGCTGCCCGCCGATCTGCGCGCCATCGTCGAGCGCGAGTTTGACCGCTCCGCCTTTGAACAGCGCGCCGACATCGCCCGGCTCAGCAACTCGCTGCGCCAGGATCTGACGACCAAGGGCATCACCTTCATCGAGGCCGACGCCGAAGCCTTCCGCGCCAACCTGCGCAAGACCAGCTTCTACGGCGATTGGAAGGCCAAATACGGCGAAGAAGCCTGGTCGGTTCTGGAAAAGTCGGTCGGAAAGCTGGCTTGATCCCATGGCCGCCGCCCAACATTCTCACGCGGGGGGCGGCGGGGACGCCGCCCCGCCGCCCCGCTGGGTCGCCGTTCTGGACGGCGTCCTTGGTCCCTTGATCGAAATCCCCGCCGCCTTGCTGGTGGTCGCGGAAATTGTGGTTCTGATGGCCGGGGTGGTCAGCCGTTACGTGATGCACCGGCCCATCGTGTGGTCGGACGAGCTGGCCTCCATCCTGTTCCTGTGGTTGGCGATGCTGGGGGCGGTGGTCGCCTTCCGCCGGGGCGAGCACATGCGGATGACCGCCCTGGTCGGCATGGCCTCCCCCGCCATGCGCGCCTTTCTCGACGTGGTGGCGGTGGCGGCGCCCCTGCTCTTCCTGGCGATGATCGCTGGTCCGGCGCTGGAATTCGCCGAGGAGGAGGCCTTCATCACCACCCCGGCGCTTGACCTGCCCAACTCCTGGCGGGCGGCGGCGCTGCCGGTCGGCTGTTGGCTGATGCTGGCCGTCGCGGCGCTGCGGTTAATACGGGTCGCCGATTGGCGGAAGACGGTGGGCGCCTTGGCGTTGGTCGTCGGCGTCGCCGGGGTCTTCCTGCTGATGGAGCCGTTGTTCCGCAGCCTGGGCAACCTCAATCTGCTGGTGTTCTTCGTCGGTCTGGTCGCCGCCGGGGTGTTGGCGGGCGTTCCCATCGCTTTCGCCTTCGGGTTGGCCACCTTCGGCTACCTCGCCTTGACGACCAACACGCCGCTGTTGGTGATGGTCGGGCGGATGGACGAGGGCATGTCGCACCTGATCCTGCTGTCGGTGCCGCTGTTCGTCTTTCTGGGCCTGTTGATCGAAATGACCGGCATGGCCGCCGCCATGGTCGCCTTTCTCGCCAGCCTGTTGGGCCATGTCCGGGGCGGGCTGTCCTATGTGCTGGTCGGGGCGATGTATCTGGTGTCCGGCATTTCCGGGTCCAAGGCCGCCGACATGGCGGCGGTCGCCCCGGTGCTGTTCCCGGAGATGAAGGCGCGCGGGGCCAAGCCGGGCGATCTGGTGGCGCTGTTGTCGGCCACCGGGGCGCAGACCGAAACCATCCCGCCAAGCTTGGTTTTGATAACCTTGGGATCCGTCACCGGGGTGTCGATTTCCGCGCTGTTCACCGGCGGCATGCTGCCCGGCGTGGTGTTGGCGATCACGCTGTGCGCCGTGGTGTGGTGGCGCTACCGCAACGAGGATCTGTCCGGCGTCCGCCGGGCGACCGGATCGGAGATTGGCCGCAAGTTCCTGATCGCGCTTCCGGCCTTGGCCTTGCCCTTCGTCATCCGCGCCGCCGTGGTGGAAGGGGTGGCGACCGCGACGGAGGTGTCGACCATCGGCATCGTCTATTCGGTGCTGGCCGGTCTGTTGATCTACCGCCGTTTCAACTGGGGCCGGTTGGGGCCGATGCTGGTGGAAACCGCGTCGCTGTCGGGCGCGATCCTGCTCATCATCGGGGCCGCCACCGGCATGGCCTGGGCGCTGACCCAATCGGGCTTTTCGGGACAGCTCGCCGGAGCGATGGCGACGCTGCCGGGCGGGGCGGCGATGTTCATGGCGGTGTCGATCGTCGCCTTCATCATTTTGGGCAGCGTGTTGGAGGGCATCCCCGCCATCGTGCTGTTCGGGCCGCTGCTGTTCCCCATCGCCCGCCAGATGGGCATCCATGACGTGCATTACGCCATGGTGGTCATCCTTTCCATGGGCGTCGGCCTGTTCGCGCCGCCCTTCGGCGTCGGCTATTACGCCGCTTGCGCCATCAGCCGCATCCACCCGGACGAGGGGATGAGGCCGATCATCGGCTACATCCTGGCGCTGATCGCCGGGTTGATCGTGGTCGCCGCCGTGCCGTGGATTTCCATCGGCTTTCTCGGCTGACCCGTTTCTTCGCCGACCCTACTCAACGCACGCGTCCATCCGCACCACGCCCCCGCCCGTCGCGGCGGGGGCGAACGGGAGATCCACGTCCCATGTCCACCGCAGCCTCCAGCGCCGTGTCCACCGCCATTCCGGCGCACGCGCTTCAGACCATGGCCGACGCCATCCGTTTTCTGGCGGTTGACGCCATCGAACGGGCGACCGAAGGGCACCAGGGCGTGCCGCTCGGCATGGCGGAAATCGCCACGGCGCTCTACGCCCATCATTTGAAATTCGACCCCGCCAATCCGACCTGGCCCGACCGCGACCGGGTGGTGCTGTCGAACGGCCACGGTTCGATGCTGCTCTACGCGCTGCTTCACCTGAGCGGCTACGAGAAAATCACGCTGGATGAGGTGAAAAGCTTCCGCGAATTGGGATCCCACTGCGCCGGGCACCCGGAATATGACCCGGCGGCGGGGATCGAGGCGACGACCGGCCCGTTGGGACAGGGCATCGCCAACGCGCTGGGCATGGCGGTGGCCGAGGCGTGGTTGAACGCCCGTTACGGGGCGGAGGTCGCCGATCACCGCACCTGGGCCTTCGTCGGCGACGGCTGCCTGCAAGAGGGCGTCGGGCAGGAGGCTGTCGCCTTGGCCGGTCATCTGCGGCTGGGCAAGCTGACCTTCTTTTGGGACGACAACCGCATCACCGACGACGGATCGACCGAGCTGTCGATCAGCGAGGATGTGGCCGCGCGGTTCCGCGTCGCCGGTTGGCATGTTCAGGAGGTGGACGGCCACGACATCGCGGCGGTGTCCGCCGCCATCGCCGCCGCCAAGACCGACCCGCGCCCGTCGATGATCGCCTGCCGCACCATCATCGCCCGTGGCCTTCCCCGGTTGGAAGGCCAGCGGGGCGGCCACAGCGCCCGCCTGTTCAAGGAGGACGCCGACGCCATGCGCGCCCGGCTGAACTGGCCGCACGCGCCCTTCGACATTCCCGCCGACCTGTTGGCCAATTGGCGGCGGACCGGCGAGGCCGGACGCGGCGCGCGGTTGGCCTGGGAGGGGCGGATCGCCGCGCTTCCCGACGCCCGCCGGGCCGAGGTCGCCCGCGTTCTGGCCGGTGGTTTGGCCGAGGGTTGGCGGACGGCGCTCGACGCCTTCAAGCGGCGGGCGGCGGACGAGGGGTTGGCCCAACCGGCGATCCAGACCTCCGGCGACATCGCCGCCCTGCTGTGCGCCGCCATGCCGGAAACCCTGGTGAGCTGCGCCGATCTGGAGGCCCCGACCAACCACAAGCGGACGCTGGCCGCCTTCACCGCGCGGGATCAATCCGGCTCCTACGTCCATTGCGGCGTGCGCGAGCATGTCATGGGGTCGATGGCCAACGGCATGGCCGCCCATGGCGGGGTCAACCCGCTGGCCGTCACCTATCTGGCCTTTTCCGATTACGAACGCCCGGCGATGCGGATGGCGGCCCTGATGGGGCTGCCGGTCAAATTCGTCTTCAGCCACGATTCCATCGCCATCGGCAAGAACGGCCCGACCCACCAGCCGGTGGAGATCCTCGCCTCGCTCCGCGCCATGCCCAACATGCTGACCCTGCGCCCCGCCGACGCGGTGGAGGCCGCCGAATGCTGGGAGATCGCCATGGACCGGCGCGACGGCCCGTCGTCCCTGATCTTCGCCCGCCAGATCCTGCCGCCCGTCCGCCGGACCCATGTCGCGGAGAATCTGAGCCGCCGGGGGGCCTATGTGCTGGCCGAGGCCGACGGCGGCGAACGCCGCGTCACCCTGCTGGCCACCGGGTCGGAGGTCGCCCTCGCGCTTGACGCCCGCGACCGGCTCCAGGCCGACGGCGTGCCGACCGCCGTCGTCTCCATGCCCTGTTGGGAGCTGTTCGAGCAGCAGGACGACGGCTATCGCGCCGCCGTTCTGGGGCGCGGCGCGGCGCGGGTGGCGGTGGAGGCGGCGGCGCGCTTTGGCTGGGACCGCTATTTGGGCGAGCGCGGCGGCTTCGTCGGGATGGACGGCTTCGGCGCGTCCGGTCCCGCCGACGCGCTTTATGAAAAATTCGGCATCACCGCCGCAGCGGTCGCGGCGCTCGCGCGCCGCCTGCTGTGACCGCCCCCTTCGCCTTTCAAGGACTTTGCGCCGCCATGCAGAAGATCGTCTTTCTCGACCGCGCCACCGTCGCCCCGCAGATCCGCCTGCGCCGCCCCGACTTCCCCCATGAGTTGATCGAACACGCCCAAACCGCGCCGGAGCAGGTGGTGGAGCGGTTGGCCGGGGCCAGCGTCGCCATCGTCAACAAGGTGGCGCTGACCGCCGACATCCTGGCCCGTCTGCCCGACCTGAAACTGATCGCGGTCGCCGCCACCGGGACCGATTGCGTGGACAAGGATTATTGCAGCCGCCACGGCGTCGCCGTCAGCAACATCCGGGGCTACGCCGTCAGCACGGTGCCGGAGCACAGCTTCGCCCTTATCCTGGCCTTGCGCCGCAGCCTCATCGGCTACCGTCAGGACGTGCTGGCCGGGGAGTGGCGGAAGGCCGGGCAGTTCTGCTTTTTCAACCACCCGATCCGCGATCTGCGCGGAGCGCGGCTGGGCGTCATCGGCGAAGGCGTGTTGGGCCAGCGGGTGGCGGAAATCGCGCGGGCCTTCGGCATGATCCCGCTGTTCGCCGCCCATAAGGGCAAAAGCGGCCTCGGCCCGCTCTACACCCCGTGGGATGAAGTGCTGGAGACCAGCGACGTGCTGACCCTGCACAGCCCCTTGACCCCGGACACCCGTGGGATGATCGGTCTGCCGGAGTTCCGCCGCATGGCCCGCCGCCCCGTGATCGTCAACACCGCGCGCGGCGGTCTGGTGGTGGAAGAGGATTTGGTCACGGCGTTGGACGAGGGGTTGATCTCCGGCGTCGGTTTCGACGTGACGGAGGCGGAGCCGCCCGCGCCCGACAGCCCGCTGATGCGGATCGCCGGACGGCCCAACGTGATCCTGACGCCCCACGTCGCCTGGGCGTCGGACGAGGCGCAACAGACCCTGGCCGACCAGTTGATCGACAACATCGAGAACTTCGTCGCCGGGCGTCCCAGCAACCTTGTCCAGGGCGCCTATTGATCCCAAGCCGGTTTTCCGAGCACGCCCATGCCTGGGCGGAATTCGGAAAACCTGCTCAACCGAAGGGGGAGCGTCCTTGACGAACCTTGCGCCACGCGACCCGTTGCGCCGGAGTCGCCCTGGGCGCGCCCCCTTTCAGCGTATCAGCGTGACGCCCAACTCGGCTTCAAAGCGGTCCAACAGTCCGGCTGCGGTCGCGTCGGCCTCCTGCAAATCGTCGCCACGGATCTGGTAACGCGCCAGGATGTCGAGGCGCTTCACCTGTTCGCCCGGTCGCAGGATGTAGGGGTCGAAATGGATCAGGTTTGGAATGTCCTTCACCCAATCCAGGTTGAACCGATCCGCAAGCCGCCCGTTGGCGCCGACCATGATCTTGCGCGACGAGATGAAGCCGCTCCCCGTCCAGGCCGGAGGGGCCATATCGAGGCCCAGATGGATGTCCAGCAGATGCTCGAAGATGTCGTCGCCGGTCAGGTTGTTGTAAAGGCCGGGCATCACGCCCCCCATCAGGCGCGGGTTCACCTCGACCAGGGAGGGGCCGTCCTTCGTGACGATCAGCTCGATGTGCAGAATGCCGAGATCAAGCCCAAGAGCCCGCGCCACGTCTTCGGCATAGTCGAAACAGCGCTCCCGCTCCGCAACGGCCAAGTCGGCCGGCATGATGGCGCCCAGCTCAATGCACTCGTTCTCCACCGCGCGGGTGCGACCGGAGACCATGAAACGGTGAAACTGCCCGCGCGCCACGCCGATCTCCGCCGAAACCAACGGTCCTTGCAGCAATTCCTCGATCAGGATGCCACGGCGCAGTTGCGGACGGATCTGCGCCGGGACCGCGTCGATGCCGTCCAGCAGGCGCACCGCCGCCGCCTCAGCTTCCTCCGGCGTGTAAGCCGGACAGGCGAACAGGCTGTCGTAGCCGACCTGCGGCTTGACGATCACCGGCACGCCGAAATCCCGCGCCGCCGCGCCAGCTTCCTGCGGCGTGCGCGCCACGCGGAAGCGGGCCGAACGCAATCCGGCCCGCTGGATGATCTCCCGGGCCTTGGCCTTGTCGCGGGCCTGCTTGACGGCCTGCGCGTCGGTGAAGGGAAGGCCCAGTTCGCCACAGATCTGCGCGACGACGTCCACGCAGATCTCCAACTGCGTGATGACCCCATCGACGGGGCGGTGACGCGTCACGCTCTGAAAGGCGTGGCGCATCTCGTCGATGTCGGTGGGATCCTCGATGGTGATGACGGTGTCGGTGTCGTAAACGACCTTTCGGATCGCTTCCGTCTCGGAATACAGGCGGTATTTCGACCGGATGAAGGAGACATGCCAGCCGCGCGCCTTGGCGCGCCGGATCGTCTCAAATCCCGGCAGGTTGGAATCGATGAACAGAACATGCTTGGGCATGTCGTCGTCCCTTGATGAAGGTGTTGGATGGCAAGGCGCTGGGTCCGGGCGGCGCGCCCCG
This sequence comes from Azospirillum sp. FG154, assembly GCF_057809575.1. Lineage (NCBI taxonomy): Bacteria > Pseudomonadati > Pseudomonadota > Alphaproteobacteria > Rhodospirillales > Azospirillaceae > Azospirillum > Azospirillum sp. FG154. Next base: position 69,099 of record NZ_JBMDKF010000028.1, read on the forward strand.
TCAGGCGGCGCAAGGGACGGCGCGGCGGAGGAAGAAATAGCTGGCCAGCGCGACGTTGGCGCCCGCGCACAGAACCAGCATGAACAGCAACCCGCCATAGCCGAAGGGCTGGATCGCCAGCGCGGCGAAATAGGGGAACAGATAACGGGCCAGCAGGTAGGACATGCTGACCGTGATTAGCACCTGCGAGCGCAACGCGTCCGGCGCGTGGGCGGTCGCCTGGGCCTGGATCAGCGGGACGATCAGACCATAGCTGAGACCGAACAGGATCGCGGACGCCGCATAGAAGGCGGCCGACAGCCCGACCCCATAGAGCGAGGCCATCGCCGCCAGCATGACCACCACAAGAACCGGAATGGAACGGCGCGGCGGCACGTCGGAAATCATCTTTCCCAGGGAAAAACGCGCCAGGATGATCGAAAGGGTGAAGAACAGGAAGAACAGCTTGTAGTCGAGCTTCATCGCTTCGGCGAAGCTGGTCTGGAAATTCGTCATGCTCGTATAGATGCAGCCGCACAGCATCATCATGGCGAAGAAATAGACGCTGGGCAGCGCGAAGACGCGCAGGACGGCGTTTCTGCCGGCGTCGACCGAAACCTCCCGGCTCACCACCGCGTAGGATTCGTTCCCCCGCGCCGCCGTCCGGGAACACAGATAGCCGCCGAGATTGGTCAGGCAGGCCAGCACGAACAGGTCGAAAAAGCCCACCTTCAGGTAAGCCATGCTCAGGTTGCTGATGATCGGCGCGACGCCGATGCCCAGCGTGTTGAACGCGCCGTAGACGGCGAAGAATCGGGGCCGTTCCTTGACCGGAACCATGGAGGAGATGCAGATCGGGCCGATCGGCAGGAACAAGCCCCAACCGACGCCCTGGAGCAGCGAGGCGGCGTAGAACATCGCGTCGACGTCGCTGAAACGGTACGCCGCGAGGGCATAGACCAGGCTGCCCAGACCAAAGGCCAGGCTGCCCAAGGGAGCCACCCGATTCAGCCCGAAGCGGCGCAACAGCCAGTGCACGGCGACGACGCAGGTGAGCGCGCCGACGGCGCCCACCGCGAAGATCTGTCCGAAGAAGACTTCCGTCCGCCCCTGTTGTTGCAGATAGGTCGGCAGCGTCAGAAAGATCCCGACCGAAAAAGTGATCAGGAAATTCTCGGCGTATAAAAGTTTCTTCGCTACGGACGTATTCATCAAAAACCTTATGCGTGCTGGAATGGAGATCGGTCAACGCCGACGCGTCACACTTGGATCGGCCTATTGCCCGTCACAGTCAATAATGTCCACGTATTCAGCAAATGTCTTCGCCATATGGTCAAGTGATCAAACTGGCGATGGATTCATAGTCAATTCCATTGTCCATATCGACGACATGGACAGAATTCACCAGATTGGAATCCAGTTCAATGCCGTTTTCCGCCAGCCACATATCAGAGTATATAGTATCAAGATATTTCTCGCCGCTGTCGGGAAGCACGCACAAGATGTTCCCGCGCCGTTCTTCCAACTGATGGCGCGCCGCGTGCAGAACGGCGCCGGACGAACCGCCGAGCAGCAAACCCTCCTTCTGCGCCATGCGCCGACACATGGAGAAGGCGTCGCGGTCGCCGACCTTCACCGCGTCGTCGACATGGGTTCGGTCGAGATTTTTCGGAATGAAGTAGTTTCCCGGTCCCTGTTGCAGATAGGGCCCCTTGACGCCGCCGAACAGCGTCGATCCGACAGGTTCGACGCCAATGACGCGGATGCTCGGATCGTAAGCCTTGATCCGCCGCGACACCCCGGTGATGGTGCCCCCGGTTCCGACGCTGACCAGCACGGCGTCGAGCCGCAGGCCATGCGTTTCGATCCACGCGACGATCTCCTCGCCGGTGCCACGGTAATGGGCGTCGGGCGCGTCCGGATTTTCATACTGGTTCGGGACGAAGACGCCGTCGATCCGGCGGCGCAGCTCGTCGATCAGACGGATGCGCGACTGCGTCAGGTCGGCCCCCTTGTCGTGATTGCTGCGGACCATCAGGATGGTGGCGCCCAGCGCCTGGAGGATCTTCAGCTTTTCAATCGGGCAGTTCTGATCGACGACGACGATGTTGCGGTAGCCCTTCACCCGGCAGGCGATGCTGAGGCCGATGCCGGTGTTGCCCGACGAGGATTCGATAATCAGCGGTTCGCGCGCCAACTCGCCCCGCTCCTCCGCCCGCTCGATGATGTTCAGGGCGATGCGGTCCTTGACGCTGCGACCGGGATTGAAGAACTCCAGCTTGGCGAAAATGCTCCAGTCCGGAGATTGCGACAGCGCGGCGATCCGGATGACGGGCGTGTCGCCCACCGTCGCGAGAAGGTTTTCGTAGATCACGGTTGCGGTTCCTGTTTGAAAGGACGGCGAACGGAAACGGGGCGGCGCGACCAAGGCGGGCCGCTCACCAGCGCGCGGTGTCGGGGAAGAAATCACCGATGGGATGGGCGTCGCCCCGGTCGATCGCGCGGCGGAGCAGATGCCGCCCCACCGCGATGTCGAGCACGCCCAGCCCGAAGGGCGAGAAGATGATTGGCTTGCTCCGGTCGGGAACCAGATCCCCGGCGATCACGTCGGCCAATGCGCCCGCCACGAAATCGCGCCCGCCGGTCAGTTGCTCCGCCAGATGCGGGGATGTCGCCGCCTTCATGCAATGCTCGACATCGTCGAAGACGTTGAAGGCCGGCAACAGCAGCTCGGGGGCCAGATCGCGCAACGACACGTTCAAGATCACCTGGCCGGCGTGGAGAAGCCCGGGATCGTCGACGTGGGGCGTGGCGGCGGTGGTGGCGAACACCACATGCGACGCCCCCTTGACCGCGTCGCCCAGCGAGGTTTCGACCGAGCGTTCTTCCGCCAGGGGCGCGGCGACGTCGCACAGCCTGGCGGCGTCCGCACGGTTCAGATCATGCACGGCGACGGATCCGAAGCTCCACCCGCAAGCGCGGAAGTAATCGACGATGGTCCGGGCGATGACGCCGGCGCCGATCACCGCCAACCGCCCGCCCCGCCGTCCGCCGCCCAGCAGGTCGGCGGCCAGAACCGCCGAGGCCGCCGTCCGGGCGGCGCTGATCTGCGACGCTTCCAGACAGGCGATGGGATAGCCGGTTTCGTAATCGTTCAGCACCAGGGTCGCCGAGGCGCGCTGAAGATTGACCCGGATGTTGTCGGGATAGCTGGCGATCCATTTGATGCCGGACACCGGAGCCTCGCCGCCGATCGCCGCCGGAAGCGCGATGATGCGCGCGTTGGGCTTGTCGTCGAAGCGCAGGAAATAGCTGTCCGGGTTGTTGGTCTGGCGACGGCCATGCATCCGGTAGGCGTCGCGGACCACGGCCACGACGTCGTCATGGCCGGTCGCCAGCAGGTCGGCGATGACCCGGCCCGAAACGATGTGGAAGGTGGGAGAGGAGGTCATGCCGGTTCTCGCAAAAGGCCGCAGGCCGCTGGTTCCGTCGCGGCGGTCGGCAGAAGGTTCGGGAAATGGGCGCGGACCCAGTCGTCGTTGTATATGGTGTCCAGATACCTCTCCCCGAGATCGGGGGAGATGGCGACGACGCAGGCCCCCGGCGGGATCGACGGAGCGTAAGCCTTCACCCCCGCCAGCACCGTTCCGGACGAGCCGCCCAGCAGCAGCCCTTCGCGGGCCAGACGGCGGCACATGGCGATGGCGTCGGCTTCCGGAACGCTCAGCAGGTCGTCGAAGCTCGACATCCGGCTGATCGGCGGTTCGCGGCTGGTCCCCAGCCCCGGAATGTGGCGCTTGCCGGCCGGTCGGCCAAACGTCACCGATCCCACCGAATCGACGGCCACGATCCGCGTCGTCGGGGATTTTTCCCTCAGGGCGGCCGAGACGCCGCCGAGCGTCCCGGTGGTTCCGGCGCCAATGAACACGTAGTCGGGCTTGGGAAAGCGGTCCAGCAGCTCCGGCCCGGTGGTCAGGTAATGCGCCCCCGGATTTTCCGTGTTCTCATACTGATTGATCCAGACCAGCCGCTCGTCCCGTTCCAGCATCGCCTTGATCAGGTCGATGCGGGTGCCGAGATAGCCGCCGCTGGCGTCCCGGTCGCGCACCACGATCAGTTCGGCGCCATAGGCCCGGATGGCGCGGGCCGTGAGCGGCGAGATGTTCGGGTCGCTGACGCAGGTGAAGGAATAGCCCTTCGCCGCGCAGATCATGCTGAGCGCCAGACCGAGATTGCCGGACGAGCTTTCGATCAGCCGCGCGCCCGGCCCAAGCCGACCGCCGACTTCCAGCCGACGGATCATGTGGGCGGCGGGTTTGACCTTGATGGATCCCGTGACCGAAAAACCCTCAAGCTTCAGGTTGACGGCGACGTGGGGGGCGATGGACCGCAGGGACAGGAAACACCCGCCCTGGATCAGTTCGGAGGGGCAGTGCGCGAGCATGGCTATGGCCCTTTCACTGCGCGCGGAAGCGGCCGGCGCAGACATAGTCCGCTGGCCCGGTCATGAAGACGCGCCCGTCCGCCCCCCGTTCGATCGTCAACGCGCCCAGCGCCAGCTCGACCGTGACGCGCGGGTCCGCCAGTCCCTGCCGCTGCGCGATCACCGCCGCCGCGCAGGCGCCGCTGCCGCAGGCCAGCGTGGCCCCCGCGCCGCGTTCCCAGGTGCGCACGCGCAGCCGGTCGCGCGACAGCACCTGCGCGAAATTGACGTTCACCCCGTCTGGAAACAGAGGGTCGCGTTCAACCTGCGGGCCGACGCCACGGACCTGCGCATCGTCGAGGCCGTCCACAAACGTCACCGCGTGCGGCACGCCGAGGCCGACCGCGTGGAACGGCAAGGCCCCGGCCCCGCGCCCGCCATCGACCTGAAGCGCCATGGGATCCACGCCGTCCCGCACCGGAATTTGGGCGGCGTCGAAGCAGGGCCGCCCCATGTCGATGCGCAGGCCCGACACGGTTTCGCCGTCCAGCGCGACCGTGACCTCCATCAAACCGGCGCGGACCCGCACCGCCAGGGTGGTCCGCCGCTGGATGGCGCGATCATAGACATAGCGGGCGAAACAACGGACGCCGTTGCCGCACATGCCGGACTCGCTTCCGTCGGGGTTGAAGATCCGCATCCCGACCGCGCCGTCGGCGTCGGGTTCGCCAACCAGCAGCAGACCGTCGGCGCCCACCCCGGTGTGGCGGTGGCACGCCAACCGGGCGAGCCGAACCGGATCCACCCCGTTCAGCGCCGTCTCCTCGACCAGGATGAAATCATTGCCGAGGCCGTGCATCTTCGTGAATTCGACATCGATCGACATCACCGAACGCTCCCCACGTCAGACCGGAAACCGACGGCGCAGATAGACGCGCTGCAACCATCGGCGGTCGCCCGCGTCAAGGCCGACATGCGGTATCGGCGCGCGGCCATGGCAGTTCTTGCGGTTGTCGAACAGCATCACGTCGCCGGGTTCCAGGACGACGCTGACGCAGTTCCGCAGCACGCCGTCCGGGGTGACGCAGAAGGCGAACAGCTTGTCGAGGATCCGCTGCGCCTCCTCGTCCTTGCCCTTCATCGAGGTCAGGTCGAGGCGGAGCTTCAGCGCGCCATAGTCGTTGCGCTCCAGAATGGAATGCTCGAACCAGGAGCGCACCCCCCAGCTTTCGCCCATTTCGACGAGGAAACGGGGCTGGAAGGCGACGTCCAGTTCCCGCTCGTCCAACTCGCTGAGCAGCACCTCCATCGGCCAGAGCGTGGTCGGCCCCCGCTCCGTGTTCTTCAGGCAGACCAGCATGACCAGATCGGGCGGATCGGGCAGATGCGGCGCTTCCATGTGCGCTTCAAACAGATTGGCGCCTTCGTTGCTGCGGCTGTCCTCGCGGCCCGGAACCGGGATCACCTGGTGAATGTATTCGCCCTTCTTTTCGCCCTTGTAGCCAAGGATGTGGCAATCGAGCGCGGCGGACAGGCCGATGATCGACCATTCGATCCCCCACTCCCGGCGCGCGGGCCGGTCCCCCGTGGGGCCGGTCGGCGGCAGTTTCCCCAGAAAGTCGCGCAGAACGCCGCGCGACACCCCATAGCCGCTCAAACCGGAAATGACATCGGCCAGCTCATCCGGGACGCGCCCGAATTGCCGCCCCATGATGGGCGGAATGACGCCCTTGTGGCGATTGATCCAATCATAGGCGTTGACGTCATTTTGGAAAGTCATTCCCGACACCCCATTGGTCAAGAGAGTTCAAACGCATGTTTTTTGAAAGCAACGCGCCATCGCGCCTGCTTGTTTAGTGACTAAACGTGATGATTTGTAAGTATTCCATTTACATACAGAATAACTCATTGAGTCATTCGATGGTATGCAGGCGGAAAATCAAATAACTTTGATTTAGACTGTTAATTTCCTCAAGCCGTTATTTTCAATCATTCGTAATCCTTCCAATCGTCGCCAGCAAGCGATTTCCTTCGTCATGGAAGAGAGGCGATTTCAGCAGGCGTAAACCCAATTGTGTGAAGAGGTTGCTTCTCGCAATCGCTCACGGGACTGACGGACTGGGTGTTTTGACGGCGGGAAAGCGCCGTCGGCACGGGCGCGGCGGGCCAAGCCCGGCGCCGCCCGGCCAAAACCGGCCCCCCGACGCCGACTGTTCCACAACGGGGGCGCCGGGGCGGGCTTTTGGGGCGCGGATGGAACGTTTGAAACGCTGTGCACCATGATTCAGCCCCCTGTTCAACGGTTCCATCGGGGCCGCCCTGGGCGCGCGCGGCCCGGACGGCGGGCAAGGCCGCGCGGTCGGGGAACCGGAACGTTCCGCCGCCGACTGTTCCACAACGGGGGCGCCGGGGTGGGTTTTTCGGGCGCGAATGGAACGTTTGAAACGCTGTGCACCATGATTCAGCCCCCTGTTCAACGGTTCCA
>NZ_JBMDKF010000029.1:0-72758 GCF_057809575.1 Azospirillum sp. FG154
CTGGATCCCCGCCTGCGCGGGGATGACGGAAAATCCTTTTCATTTCAATTGGTTGCAGAAAGAAAAAGATGTGTGAATGCCGTAGCCCCCCCGGGGAGAGGGTCGGGGTGAGGGGGATTCGGCGCCATTGAGCGGCGGGATGGCGAGGAGCGTTCCATGAGGCGCGCCCGTCTTCCCGGAACGCGCGTGGCGCGCCGCCCCCTCACCCTAACCCTCTCCCCGGGGGGAGAGGGGATCGTCCGACGTCACCACGCCATTTCGGGAATGCCTCATGTCCGGTCTCGCCCTCGACGGTCTCGTCAAGCGTTACGGTTCCTTCACCGCCTTGCAGCGCACCGATTTGACCATCCCGCATGGTCAGTTCGTCTGCCTGCTCGGCCCGTCCGGTTGCGGCAAGACCACGCTGTTGCGCATGGTCGCCGGGCTGGACAGCCCGACCGAGGGGCGCATCCGTCTCGACGGAACCGACATCACCCACAAACCGGCGCACCAGCGCAATTTCGGCATGGTGTTCCAATCGCTGGCGCTGTTTCCCCATCTGACGGTGGGCGAGAACATCGCCTATCCCCTGCGCATCCGGGGCGTGCCGAAGGCCGACCAGGGGCGCGAGGTTGAACGGCTGCTGGCGCTGGTCCGGTTGCCCGGCGTCGCCGACCGCGCCGTGTCGCAATTGTCGGGCGGCCAGCGCCAGCGCATCGCCATCGCCCGCGCGCTGGCCCTGTCGCCCAAGCTGTTCCTGCTCGACGAGCCGCTCTCGGCGCTGGACGCCAAGCTGCGCGAGGCGATGCAGATCGAATTGAAGCTGCTGCAAGAGCGGCTGGGCATCACCACCATCGTCGTCACCCACGACCAGCGCGAGGCGATGACCATGGCCGATCTGGTCGTGGTGATGTCGCAGGGCCGCGTTCGTCAGGCGGCCTCGCCCATCGAGGTCTACCGCCGCCCCGCCGACAGCTTCGTCGCCGATTTCATCGGCATGACCAACCTGCTGCGCGGCCATGTCTCCGGCGGAGCGCTGGCGGTGGAGGGTGGGGCGCTGACGCTGCCCGGTCTGCCGCCGAGCGGCGAGGCGACGATCTCCATCCGGCCCGAGGAGCTGCGCGTCCACCGCGACGCCGCCGGGCCGAACCGGCGGCCCGGCGCCGTCTCTTTCGTTCGAGATCTCGGCTCGCACGTCGAGTTGCGGATCGACGTGGCCGGGCGCGAGATGATCGCCGTCGCCACCCCGCAGGACCGCCCGGACGTCGAACCGGGCCAACGGGTCGGGGTGGAGTTGCCGCCCGCCTCCTGCGTGGTGCTGGAATCATGATGCGGCGACCGCCCCGGCGGGCCGCCGATTACGGCCCCATCGCCTTTCCCGCCGTGATGCTGCTGCTGTTCTTCGCCGTGCCGTTCGGGCTGATGATCGCCGTGTCCTTCTTCCAACGGATCGAGGGCGGCTTTTACGAACCGGCCTTCGTCTGGTCGAACTACGCGCGCTTTCTGTCGGTCTTTTTCGGGCGGGTGCTGAGCTTTTCCATGATGCTGGCGGCGGGCGTCGCCGTCTTGTCGGTGGCGCTGGCCTTTCCCTTCACCTATCTGTTGACCCGGCTGCGGCGGCGGACCCAAGTGCTGTGGCTGGTCTTTCTGCTGTCGGTGCTGTCGCTGTCGGAGGTCATCATCGGCTTCGCTTGGTCGACGCTGCTGTCGGCCAACGCCGGGATCGGCAATCTGCTGGTGATGGTCGGGCTGCTGGACGCCCCAACCTCGCTGTCGCCCAGCCTGGGGGCGGTGTTGACCGGCATCGTGTATCAGGCCTTTCCCTACACGGTTCTGGTGCTGTACCCGGCGCTCTCCCGGCTCGACCCGACCTTGACGGAGGCGGCGCGCACGCTGGGGGCCTCGCCGCTCAACAGCTTTTTCACCGTGGTGGTTCCGGCCCTGCGCAACACCATCGTCGCCACCCTCATCATGGTCTTCGTCTTCGCGCTGGGCTGCTATCTGCTGCCGCAATTGCTGGGCCGTCCGCAGCATTGGACGCTGTCGGTGCTCATCACCGATCAGGCGCTGTTCCAGGCCAACATGCCCTTCGCCGCCGCGATGGCGGTGTTCCTGGTGCTGGTCAGCCTGGGGTTGGTCGGTCTGTCGCTGCTGGTCGGCAAGAAGGAGAACGCGGCATGAGCGTCTTTCTCAACCGTTTGTTCCTGTCCGCCGTCGCCCTGTTTCTGGCGCTGCCGCTGGTGGTGGTGGCCGGCGTCTCGGTCAATGGCAAAAAGGCGCTGACCTTCCCGCCGCAAGGCTTCTCGCTGGGCTGGTACGCCGAGATCTTCACCGATCACGGCTGGCGCGACGCGCTGGAGGCCAGCCTGCTGGTCGCCAGCCTGTCGGCGGCGCTGGCGGTTCTGGTCGCCTTTCCGCTGGCCTGGTTCCTGTGGCGCTTCCACGCGCCGTGGGCGAAGGTTATCCACGCGCTGGGGCTGATGCCGTTCGTCCTGCCGCCGGTCATCACCGCGCTTGGCTTTCTGGGCTTCTGGACCTCGACCGGCTTTTATGGCGAGGCGTGGACGGTGGTGGTCAGCCACGGCATTTTCTTCGTCACCCTGCCGCTGGTGACGGTGACGCTGGGCTTTTCCGCCATCGACCCGACGTTGGTCGAAGCGGCGGCGACCATGGGGGCGGACGACCGGACGGTGCTGCGCACCGTGGTCATGCCGCTGATCCGGCCCTACGTGATCTCCGGCTTCGCCTTCGCCTTCGTGCTGTCGCTCAACGAATACATCATCACCTACATGACCGTCGGCTTCACGATGGAAACGCTGCCGGTCAAGATCTTCAACGCGCTGCGCTACGGCTACACCCCGACCATGGCGGCCATCGCCGTGCTGTTCGTCGCCGTCGCCGCGCTGGTCTTCGGCCTGATCGCCCGCTTTGGCGATCTTCCCAAACTGCTGGGCGCGTGGTCCGCTGACGATCGCTGAGACGCGATTTTTGAACCAGGATCGCTGAGCAGCGATCCGCGAACTCACGCCGCCGCTGATCCGAAAGGTTCTCATTCCATGATCGACGCCGCCAAACTGCAACGCCTGCGCGACCGTTACGCCAACGCCTCGGGCGGGGACATTTTCGATCCTGAATTCGCCCGCGTCGCCGCGCTTCAATTCACCGATGGCGACAAGCGGTCGCTGCCCTACGCGGGCGCGCCGACCCTGCTGGACGCGCCCTATCGCCCCGACGCGGCGGACTTCGTCGATTTCGGCGGTCTCGACATCGCGTTGATCGGCGCGCCGATGGATTTGGGAGTCACCAACCGGGCGGGCGCCCGGCTTGGCCCGCGCGCCGTCCGCGCGGTGGAGCGGATCGGCCCCTACGAACACGCCCTGCGCATGGTTCCGGCGGCGGATTGCAAGCTGGCCGACATCGGCGACGTGCCGTTCACCAGCCGTTTCAGCCTGGACCAGTGCCACGCCGACCTGTTTTCCTTTTACAGCCGGATCAAGGACGCAGGCGTCATCCCGCTGACCGTCGGCGGCGATCATTCGATCACCGCGTCGATCCTGCGCGCCATCGGGCGCGACCAGCCGGTCGGGTTGGTCCACATCGACGCCCATTGCGACACCGGCGGGCTTTACGAAGGGGCGAAGTTCCACCATGGCGGCCCGTTCCGCCAGGCGGTGCTGGACGGCGTGCTCGACCCCGAACGCACGGTGCAGATCGGCATTCGCGGCAACGCCGAATATCTGTGGGAATTCTCCTACGACAGCGGCATGACGGTGATCCACGCCGAGGACGTCCAGAAAAAGGGCATCGAGGCCGCTATCGAAACGGCGCGCCGCGTGGTCGGCGACGGCCCGGTCTATGTCAGCTTCGACGTGGACGGGCTGGATCCGGCCTTCGCGCCCGGCACCGGCACGCCGGAAATCGGCGGGTTGACGACGCGTGAGGCGCTGGAGCTGCTGCGCGGCCTGATTGGCCTGGACGTGATCGGCGGCGACGTGATGGAGGTCGCCCCGCAATATGACGCGACCAGCAACACCGCACAGGCGGGCGCGCAAATGCTGTTCGAGATCCTGTGCCTGTCGGTGGACGCCCTGAAGCGGCGGCGCGCCGCCTGATCGCGGCGCGGTCCAACCGTCACACCACGATCACACCCGGCGGGCGAGCGCCAGCAGCCCGCCGGCCCCGATCATCAGCCCGCCGGTCAGGCGGTTGAGCGCGCGCGCCGCCGTGACGTTGGTCAGGCGCGCGGCCAGCCGGTCGCCGCCGATGGCGTAGGCCATGATCCAACCGAACTCGCTGACCATCATGACGGCGATCAACGCCACCAATTGCGGGGCCAGCGGGGCGGCTGCGTCGATGAATTGTGGGAACAGCGCCGCCATGAAGACCAGCGCCTTGGGGTTGCTGAAGGCGACCAGCAGGCCGCGCAGGAACAGCCGGGCGGCGGATCCCTCGCCGACGCCCGACGCGGCGGCGTCGCCGTCGCGCGGCCCGGCTTCAGGCACCGGCGCGCGCCACGCGGCGATCCCCAGCCACGTCAGATAGGCCACGCCCGCCCAGCGCACCGCCTCGAAAGCGACGACGGAGGTGGAGAGCAGGGCGCCCAAGCCAAAAGCCGACAGGGTGGCCATCACCGCCAGGGCGACGCACATGCCGAACCCGCCCCAGGCGGCGCGGCGCGCGCCAAAGCGCAGGCCAAGGCTCATCGCCAGCAGCATGTTGGGGCCGGGGGTCGCCGAAATGAAAAAGGCGGTGGCGAAGAAGAAGGCGAGGGTCTGCCAAGTCATGGCGGCGGCTCCGAAGGGGGCGGGCGGTCACAGGGGCGCAAGCGTACTCGCGCGCGCCGGATCAGGGGACCACGAACAATCGCCGCCGACAACCAGCGTCAAACGAAGCGCAGCCATGCCGGTCGCGGCGCGTCAGCCCGCTGCGGAGTCGTCCGACCGCAGGCGGGTCGCCTGCGCCCACCAACCCGGCTCCGCCGTTCGGATGCGGGCGGCGGCGCTTTCGGCCTGCGTCGCCGTGGCGTAGAGGGCGAAGCAGGTGGCGCCGCTGCCCGACAGGCGGGCCAGCAGGCAGCCGTCGCTGCGCTCCAGCGCGCTCAGAACGTCGGCGATCACCGGGGCGACGGTCAGGGCGGGGGCGGTCAAATCATTGCCGCGTGCGCGCAGCAGGTCGGCCAAGGCGGCGGCGTCGCGTGGCGATTGCGAAAAGCGGGCGGGTTGGGAGAAGGGGGCCGCGCCGCGCGCCTTGAACACCGCCGGGGTCGGCACGGGCACGTTCGGGTTGACCAGAACGACATGGGTTTCCGGCAGGCGCGGCGCGGCGGCCAGTTGATCGCCGACCCCGCCGAAATAGCGGCTGCGGCCAACGACGCAGACCGGAATGTCCGATCCCAGTCCGGCGGCGACCTCGAACAACGCCGGGGCGTCGGCGGGCAGCCCCCACAGCCGGGCCAGCGCCCGCAGACAGGCCGCCGCGTCGGCGGACCCGCCGCCGATGCCCGACGCCACCGGCAGATTTTTGGTCAGCGCGATCCGCCCCTCCGCCCGCCGTCCCAGCGCGTCGGCCAGCCGCCGCGCGGCGCGCGTCACCAGATTGTCGGCGGGATCCTCCCCGGCCAAAGACGCCGCGAAGGGGCCGGTGATCGTCAGGGTGGGTTCCCCCGCCTGCGGCTCCAGCGTCAGCGCGTCGCCCAACTCGGTGAAGGCGGCGAGGCTGTCCAACATGTGGAAGCCGTCGGGCCGTTTGCCGATGACGTGCAGATACAGGTTCAGCTTGGCCGGGGCGGCTTCGACGATGGGGGCGGGACGGGCGGGGGCAGGGCGGGGGGGGGCGGGGGGGGCGGTGTCGGTCATGTCTTCAAGCCGGACGGGAGGATTCGCCCCTGTGTCGCACCGACGCGCGGCGGCGGCAAGCCTTCAGGCCAGCGCCATCAACTCCTTGACCAGGGTTTCGCCCAGCGGCCAGGGGCCGAAGCCCGAGGCGACGTTGATGTGGCCGACGGGACCCGCGTTGATGAAGTCCGCACCCCACAGCACGGCGAAGGCGCAGGCCCGTTCGGTGGCGCAATAGGGATCGTCGTCGCTGCCGACCACCATGGTGGTGAAGGGCAACGGATCGGTCGGCACGGGGGCGAAGCCATGGACGGCGGGCGGCGTGCGTTCGGGCGATTCGACGTCGGACGGGCCGACCAGCAGCGCGCCCACGATTTTGTCCACCGTGCCGCTGCGCTGGCCGACCGCCGCCCAATGGGCGACCATCACGCAGGCCGAACTGTGGGCGACCAGAACCACCCGTCCCGGCGTCGCCGCGACGACCGATTCAAGCCGCGCCACCCAGTCCGCCGGGACCGGGTTGTCCCACTCGTCCTGGTCCACCCGGCGGGCGCCGGGAATCCGGTTTTGCAGCCAGCTTTGCCAATGCCCGGTTCCAGAATTTCCGAGGCCAGGAAGAATCAAAACGGTCGGCTGCGTCATTCTTTCAACTCAGAAACGTCACGGATGGCGTATAGTATCGCCCTAAGACCGTGGGGCAACCGCAAGATTGCGGGGGCGTTCGGATCGCTCGGCCCATCAATCGCCAAGCGGATCATTCAGGGGGGGATAAGAGTCTTGGAGATCAGCGCCACCATCGCTCAGGACATTTGCGATCACGTCGGCCGCGAGCTTGACGTCGTTGTTTCCTTCATGGGCAAGGGTGGGGCCATCATCGCCTCCACCGCCCGCGAACGGGTCGGCTCCACCCACGCCATCGCCGCCGAGATCATGGCCCGCCGCATCGACGAGCGCGCCGTCAGCAAGGACGAGGCCGCCAAATCAGGCGGCAACATGCGCGAAGGCTACAACATCGCCATCGACATGGAGGGGGAGCGCATCGGCTCGCTGGGCGTCGCCGGACCCGCCGATCAGGCCCGCCGCTACGCCCGAGTCGCCCGTCATTGGGTGTTGTCGATGCTGCGCGCCGATGGGGCCGAGGCGCAGCGCTCCAAGATTTTGCGCGAGATGAGCGACCGTCTGGAGCGCGAGGTCGGCAGTCTGGCCAGCGAAATGGCCGAGGCCGGGCGCAAGCTGGACGCCGCCGTCGGCGCCGTCCGCAAGGCGGGCGGTGACTGCCTGCGCCAGACCGCCGACGCCGCCAACGCCGCCCGCGCGGTTGACGGGTCGGTCAGCGCCATCGCCGGGGTGCTCGACCGTCTGTCCTCCACCTCCATGCAGATTTCCGGCGACACCAGCAAGGCGCGCGAGATCAGCCAGGCCGCCGCCGTGGACAGCGACCGCGCCACCACGGTGATGACCTCGCTGCGCGCCGCCGCCGAGCAGATCGCCAGCGTGGTGAAGCTCATCAACGCCATCGCCAGCCAAACCAACCTGCTGGCGCTGAACGCCACCATCGAAGCCGCCCGCGCGGGCGAGGCCGGGCGCGGCTTCGCCGTGGTCGCCAACGAGGTGAAGGCGCTGTCCCGCCAGACCGCCGACGCCACCAAGCAGATCGCCGATCAGGTGTCGAACCTGCAAAAGGAAACGGCGGCGGTGGACGAGGCGTTGGGCCGCATCCATTCGACCATTGGTTCGATCCAGACCATCAACGGCACGGTGGCCGCCGCCATCGACGAGCAGGCGATGCTGACCGCCGAGGTGTCGCGCACGCTCGACCGTTCGCGTCAGGACGCGATGGCCGCCGAACAGCGGATCGTCGGGGCGGAGCAGACCTTGGGCACGGTCAACAAGACGCTGGAGGATCTGGGCGGCCTCAGCCAGAACATCACGTCGCGGGCCAACGGCCTGGGCGGTCGGGTCGGCGACGTGCTGCGTCAGGTGCGCGGGTAAGACGGCGTCGCGTCGTCATCGGTCGCTTGGCGGGCGGCGGGGGCCGCCCCGCCGGGCATCGGCACGATCAGGCGTCGTTTCGTCGGCTGCTGCGCCACCCGGCGCGACGACACCCCGGCGAAGATCTGCTTGGACGCCTCGATCATCGTCACCCCGGCGAAGGCCTTGCACCAGCGCCCGCCGACCTCTTCCCAGGCGGGCGCGGTCTTCAGCAGAAAGCGGGAGCGCAGCGGCGGCATGAACAGGGCGTGGCCGGTGCGTTCGGGAACGAACATGGTGTCGCGCAACACCTGCTTGAGCTGCGAGGCTGAATAGGGGAAGCCATGGCCGAACGGCGTCCAATCGGCCCGCGCCCACAGGCCGCGCCGGTTCGGCACGACGGTCAACACCCGCCCGCCCCCGGCCAGAACCCGCCAGATTTCCCGCATCATCGGGCGAAGCTGTTCGGTGCCTTCCAGCCCATGGACCAGCAAAACCCGGTCGATGGTGTTGTCGCCAAAGGGCAAATCCGCCTCGTCGCCCAAGGCGACCATGCCCGGCCCTTCCGGCGGCCAGAAGGTGACGCCCTGGGTGGCGGGCATCACCGAGACGACCCGGTCGGCCTCGCCGATGAAGGGGCGGAGATACGGCGTGGCGTAGCCGATCCCCAGCACGATCTGGCCGCGCAGGTCGGGCCAGATGCAGCGGATGCGGCGACGGATCATCCGGCGGGCCATCTGGCCCAGCGCGGACTCGTAGAACTCCCGCAGATCGACGATATCGGTGTACATGGTGTTCCAAGCGTAGCACGGTTTCGCAACGCAACAGCAGGGAGTTCGCAGTCGTGGACGTCGTTCTCGTTCCGGCCTTCGCCGACAATTACCTCTATGTGCTGCGCGATCCCGCCACCGGCAAGGTCGGGGTGGTCGATCCCGGCGACGCCGCGCCGGTGATCGCGGAGTTGGAGCGGCGCGGCTGGACGCCAAGCGTCATTTTCCTGACCCACCATCACAACGACCACATCGGCGGGGTGGCGGCGCTGGTCGCGCGCTATGGCGCCGGGGGCGGACTCAGGGTGGTCGGGGCCGGGCATGACGCCCATCGGCTGCCGCCGCTCGATCAAACGCTGGCGGACGGCGACCGCGTGGAGTTCGGCGCCCTGTCCGCCGAGGTGATCGCCGTGCCGGGCCACACGTTGGGCCACATCGCCTATTGGTTCGCCGGGGCCGAGGCGCTGTTTTGCGGCGACAGCCTGTTCGCGCTGGGCTGCGGGCGATTGTTTGAAGGGACGCCGGGGCAGATGTGGGCGTCGTTGCGGCGGTTGCGGGCGCTGCCCGACGCGACTCAGGTCTATTGCGCCCATGAATACACCCTGTCGAACGCCCGTTTCGCCGTGACGGTGGACCCGGACAATCGCGCCCTGAGCGACCGCGCCGCCGCCGTCGCCGCCCAGCGGGCGCGCGGCGAGCCGACCATTCCGACCAGCGTCGGGTTGGAGAAGCAAACCAACCCGTTTCTGCGCGCCGACGATTCCGGGGTTGCGGCGGCCGTCGGTTTGGCCGGAGAATCGGCGGAACGGGTCTTCGCCGAGTTGCGTGGACGCAAAGACCATTTCTAACCCCCCTGTTTGCCGGAAGGACGCCGGGTCGATGATGAATGTGCGTTGGAGCGCCACCTCCCCTTATGTGCGCAAGGTGATGATGGTGGCCATTGAATGCGGTGTGGCGGACTCGATCACCCGCCAGCCGACCGATCCCTGGTCGGCGGACACCGATCTTCCCCAGGGCAACCCGCTGGGCAAGGTTCCCGCTTTGACGTTGGAGGATGGAACCACCCTGTTCGACAGCCCGGTGATCGCCGAATATTTGGATTCGCTCAGCGTCGGCCAACGGGTGTTCCCGGCGGCTGGGCCGGAGCGTTGGGCGGCCCTGCGGCTTCAGGCGATCGCCGACGGGATGTGCGACGCGGCCATCCTGCGCCGTTTGGAAAACGCCCGGCCCGAGGGCGAGAAGTCCGCCGCGTGGATGGAGCGCCAGCGCGTCGCCGTGACGCGCGCCCTGGATCTGTTGGAGGCCGAGGCGGCGAGCTTGGGCGACGGCGTGACCATCGGCGCGCTGGCCGTCCTGGCGACGCTGGGCTATCTGGATTTCCGCTTCGCCCATGAACCGTGGCGCGAGGGTCGCCCGGCTTTGACCGCGTGGTTCGCGCGGATGGCCGACCGCGACAGCTTCCGCCGCACCGCGCCGCCCGTCGGCTGACTCTGTTTCGTCAGCGCCACGCTTTCATTTCCTTCTTGGACGTACCCGCCATGCCGCCCGTGATTCGTCAACTCATCGCCCCGCACGCCGTTCTGCTGGAGGAGCCGCGCACGGGCGTGCCGCAGACCAGCGAGATGATTCGCGGCGAGGTCTTTCATGTCCTGGAGGAGCGCGACGGCTGGCTTCAGGTGGAAAACGGCTTTGACGGGCATGTCGGCTGGCTGCCGCCCGGCACGCCGCAGGGCGATCCGGTTTTGCCCACCCATCGGGTTCGCGCCTTGCGGGCCGATCTTCACCCGGCCCCCACCCACAAGGCCCCGCCGGTCGGCGCGTTGAGCTTCGGCTCGCTGGTTCGGCTGGACGGGCGGGCGGAGAATGGCTGGGTCGGGGTGGGCGATGGGTTGTGGCTGTTCGGCAAATGGCTGGAACCGGCGGACGCGCCGCCCGCCCGCGACCATGCCGCCACCGCCTTGCGCTTTTTGGAAACCCCCTATGTCTGGGGCGGGCGCAGCGCCTTCGGCATCGACTGCTCCGGTCTGGTGTTGACCGCCATGGCGGCGGCGGGGGTGGTGTCGCATCACAGCAGCGGGCTTCAGCGCAAGGACGACCGGCTGGGGGCCTGGATCTCCGACGATGGCCGCGACGTCGCCTTCGCCTATGGCGACATCGTGTTTTTCCCCGGCCATGTCGGGTTGATGCTGGACGAGGCGCATCTGCTGCACGCCACCGTCTTCACCATGTCGGTGGTGGTGGAGCCGCTGGCCGACGTGGTCGCCCGCGCCGAAACCATCAACGGGGTCCGGCGTCCGGGGTGAGCGGAGCGCGGTTTGCCCCCTCCCCAGCCCTCCCCCGCGTTGCGGGAGAGGGAGTCTTGATCCTTGTCGGCGTAAGCGGAGTTCCCTCTCCCGCGTAAGCGGGGGGGGTAGGGAGGGGGCAAACGCGACCTTACCCTCACCCCCGGCTGACCCGGCGACCGCGCCGGGTGGTGTCGCTGTCGTTGATGACGGAGTCCTGGTGCATTTCGCGCAGGGTGACGGCGCCGTTCTTCCGCTCCAGGATCAGTTTGCGGGTGTGGTGGGCGGCCAACCCGCTGTGGTTGCTGATGGTCAGCACGGTGGCGTGGGGGAATTTTCGGCTGAGCATGGCGAGCAACTCTTCCTCGCTGTCGATGTCCAGCGAGTCGGTGGCGTCTTCCAGGAAAATCCAATCGGGGCGGCGGATCAGCAGGCGGGCGAAGCTCATGCGCTGGCGTTCCGGCACCGACAGGATTTCGTCCCATTCCTCTGTGTGGTCGAGTTGGTCGACCAGATGGGGCAGGCCGACGTCGCGCAGAGCCTCGCGCGCGACATCGTCGTCGGCGAGGTTGGCGGTTCCCGGATAGGCCAACACGGCGCGAAGTTGATCGTGCGGCAGATAGGGCCGTTCGGGGATGAAGAAGACGCGGGTGTGGCTTGGCAACATGATGTGGCCGCTGCCCCAGGGCCAGGCCCCGGCCACCGCGCGGAACAGGCGCACCGTCGCCGCCGGATCGCCGACGATCAGCACGCGGTCGCCCTGGTGGATTTGCAAATCGAAGCGGTTGACCAGCGGTTTGCCGTCGGGGTCATGGATGCTGACCCCGTCGCAGACCAGATTGTGATGCTGTTCGGAACGGTCCACCGTGATGTGGTTTTCCGCGACGCCGCAGACGTCCCGGTCCAGCCGCTCCAACGCTTCGTGCAGGTTCAGCACGCGCTCGACCGAGGCGCGCCATTCGGCGGCGCGGGCCAGATTGTCGATGGGCCAGGACAGCGCGCCGACGGTTTGCTGGAACGCCTGGGAGGTCTGCATCAGCACCCCCAGCGAAATGGTTCCGGCGATGTAGCGCGGGGCGGCGACCAGAATGGGGAAGGCCGCCGACAGCACCGAATAGGTGGCGCTGAACAGCATCATGTTGCCCAACGCGCGGGTCTGCCCGTGCCAGCCCGCCGCCACTTCCGTGAACAGGCCGGTCAGGCTTTTCCGTTCGGCGGTTTCGCCGTGCAGCAGGGCGATGGCCTGTCCGTTTTCGCGCACCCGCGCCAGACCGAAGCGGAAATCCGCCTCGAAATGCTGGCGCTGGTTGACGGCGCGGACCAGCGGTTGCCCGACCAGCAGCGCGATGCTGGTGCCCATGGCGGCGTAAAGCAGGGCGATGAACAGCAGATGGCCGGGAATCGTCAGTTCGGCGTCGAACAGCGTGACGCTGACGCGACCCGACAGCATCCACAGGATGTTGGTGAAGCTGATGAGCAGCATCGCGCAATAGGTCAGGGAATGGCCGAGGTCGATGGCCATTTCCGCCGTGATCCGCACGTCTTCGGCGATGCGCCCGTCGGGGTTGTCGTGGTCGCCGGGCAGAAAGGCGATCTGGTGATGCCGCCCCCGGCGCAGCCAATCCTCCAACAGCTTGCTGGTCAGCCATTGCCGCCAGCCCAATTGCAGCCGCCGTTTCACCAGCAGATGCAGCACGGCGTTGACGATGTTGTAGCCGATGATGACGACCACCGCGCCGATCATCGTGTAAAAACGCTCCATCGACCGCTGTTCCAGCGCGTCGAAGAGCTGCTCGCTCCAGATGTTGATGAGCACCGGGACGACGACCTGGCCGACGGTCAGCACGATCAGCGCCACGGTCAGCAGCCACACCTTCACGCGCTGTTCGCCGGTCCAATACCCCCCGGCGAAATCAACGAAGCGGCGGGTGAAGCTGCGGGCGCTCCGCCCGGCGTCGCTGTCGCTGGTCGGGGCGCCGGGCGGGGTGGTCATGCTGTCCATGGCGGGGTCCGGGCTGTGTGTGCGATCCTCCGTATAACGAACGAATAGGACGACGCTGGTCGAAAGTACAGGGTGGCGACAGGCAAAACGTCACAGGCTCCCGCTTTTTGCAACCGCGCTGAGAAAATGATAGCTGTCCTTGGGGGTGCGGATTTGCGTGTCGTAATCGACGCGGACCACGCCGAACCGCTTGGCCAAGCCATAGGCCCATTCAAAATTGTCGAGCAGGCTCCAGCACAGATAGCCTTTGACGTCGCAGCCCTCGGCCAGCGCCTGGGCGACCGATTCCAGATGCTCGCGGAAATACAGCACCCGCTCGGCGTCGTGGATTTGGCCGTCTTCAGCCACCACGTCGTCATAGGCGCAGCCGTTTTCAGCGATGAAGACGGCGGGGTTGCCGTAATCGGTCCGCAATTCGCTGAGCAAATCATACAGCCCCTCGGGCTGGACCGGCCACGCCATGCCGGTCCAACGGCGGCATTGCGCCTCGCCCCACCAAACGTCGAAGGGGTGGCCCTCCTCATGCTTCATCGTCATGCGGGAGTAGTAGTTGATGCCCAGCAGGTCGATGGGGTAACGAATGGCCTCCAGGTCGCCGGGCTGGACGAAGCTGTCCATCTTGTCGGCCAGCAGCGCCGGGATTTCGCCGCGCAGCACGCCGTCCAGCGTCACCCGGTTCCACACCGCGTCCCAGCGGGCGGCGGCGGCGACGTCCTCCGGCTTGGCGCTGTCGGGAACGCTGGGTTGCAGGTTCAAGACGGTGCCGAGCGTCAGGCCGGAATGCTCCGCCGCGATGGCGCGCAGGGCGGCGCCCTGGGCCAGATTTTGGTGATGCAGCGCCCGCAGGATGCCCTGTTCGCCCAGCTTGTGGCCCGGCGCGTGCTCGCCCACGCCATAGCCGAAGATGGCGACGACGTTCGGCTCGTTCAGCATCATCCATTCCTTGACCCGGTCGGCCAAGCGGGCGGCGACGATTCGGGCGTAGTCGGCGAACGGCCCGATGATGTCGCGCCCCTGCCAGCCGCCGCCCTGCGGCCCGTCGGCGTCCTCCAACGGCTGCGGCAGGTCCCAGTGATAGAGGCAGGCCATCGGGGTGATCCCGGCCTCCAGCAGCCCATCGACCAGCCGGTCGTAAAAATCCAGCCCGCGAGTCTCCACCGCCCCGGTTCCCGTCGGCAGCACGCGGGGCCAGGCGATGGAAAAGCGGTAGCTGTCGAAGCCCGCCGCCTTCAGCAGGGCGATGTCCTCGGGAAAGCGGTGGTAATGGTCGCAGGCGACGGCGGCGTTGGTGCCGTCCTGGATGCGCCCTTGGGCGGCGAAGCGGTCCCACACGCAAGACCCGCGCCCGTCCACGTCCAGCGCCCCTTCGATTTGGTAGGACGAGGTTGAGGCGCCCCAACGGAATCCGGGCGGAAAGGTGAATGACGTCATGGCGTTGTCCTCCCACGGACGGCTTTGTCTTTGCGACCAGCATGCCTGAACCGGGACGACAACGCCATGGGCGGCGCGCGCGGCGCGGCGTGATGGCGCGGGACGAATGGTCGCGCCTGGTTGGGGTTGGTCGTCTCTGGGCAGGCCTGTCCAAAGGGCGTAGGCTTTGTGGAAAATCATAAGGACCGTCCATGCGCAGGCGGTCCCGACGTGGAAGGAAACCCCATGGCCAACACCACCAAGATCGTTTTCATCGGCGCGGGCAGCGCCGCCTTTGGTCTCAGCCTGTTTCAGGACCTGTTTTCCACCAGCGAGTTGGCGGGCAGCACGCTGACGTTGGTGGACACCAACCCCGACGCGCTCGACCGCATGGCGGCGTTGGCCGAGGTGCTGAACCGGCAGGGCGACGCCCGCATCACCATCGAGAAGACCACCGACCGCAAGGCGGCGCTGGTCGGCGCGGGATTCGTGCTGTGCGCCATCGCGATTGACCGCAACCGGCTGTGGAAGCTGGATTTCGCGGTGCCGAAAAAGCATGGGATCCGCCACACGCTGGGCGAGAATGGCGGGCCGGGCGGGCTGTTTTTCACTTTGCGCACCCTGCCGTTGATCGTCGACATCGTCCGCGACGTCGAGGCGATCTGCCCCGACGCCCTGTTCATCAATCTGTCCAACCCGGAAAGCCGCATCGTGCTGGGCCTGTCGCGCTGCACGTCGGTGCGCACGCTGGGTCTGTGCCATGGGATCTTTCTGGCCCGCTGGTTCGTCTGCCAGATTTTGGGCATGGCGGAAAAGGAGGTGGACGTCTGGGGGGCGGGCCTCAACCATTTCCAATGGCTGACGGCGATTCGCGAACGCTCCACCGGGCGTGACCTCTACCCGCTGTTGCGCGAGCGGGAGAAGACCCACGATCCGGCCTTCACCCCGCTGACCCGGCGGATGTTCCACGCCTTCGGCCTGTGGGTGACGTGCAGCGACGACCATATGGGCGAGTATCTGCCCTATGGCTGGGAGGGCGGCGAGCATGGCTTTGATTTCGAGAATGACGAGCGGGGCCGCGTCATCCTGAAGGATCTGATGGACGGGGTGATCGACGGCAGCAAGGCGATTCCCGACGATTGGACCAAGCCCAGTTGGGGCGAGCGCGCCGTCGCGGTGATCGCCGGGATGCTGCACAACCAAAAGCGCTTCATCGAATCCGGCATCGTCGTCAATCGCGGCGTCGTTCCCGGTCTGCCCGACGAGTTGGCGGTCGAGGTGCCCTTGATCGCCGACGCGGCGGGGGTGCATCCGGTGTCGCTGGGCCGCCTGCCCGATCCCATCGTCAAGCTGCTGTCGGTTCAGGCCGGGGTGCAACAATTGTCGGTCGAAGCGGCGCTGCATGGGTCGAAGGAACTGGCCCTGCAAGCCTTGCTGATCGACCCGGTCATCACGTCGAGCACCGCCGCCGTCGCCATCCTGGATGAGCTGTGGGAGGCCAACAAACCCTACATCCGGTCCTGCCTGTAAAGGCGATCCCGTCAGCGTCGGATCAAACGGACCGAGACGAAGCCCAAGGCGGCGGTCAGCGCCGCGACGCCCAGCAGCAGCGGCGGAAAGCCGGTGTGGTCGGCCAAGGCGCCGTACAGCACCGGCCCGACGCCCTGACCCAGAAAGAAGGAGGAGGCGAACAGCGCCAACGCCGAACCGCGCGCGGTTGGGGCCAACTCCGTCGCCTGGGTCTGCATGGTGTTGTGCAGCATGTAAAAGCCGAAGCCCGCCAGCAAAAACGCGCCGCTGACCACCGGCCAGGGCACCGGGAAGGACGCGACCAGATAGGCGACCCCGCAGCACAGTCCGCCGCCCTTCATCATGCCCCATTGGCCAAGGCCATGAATCAGGCGGCGGACCACGGCGCTGTAGACCACCCCGCCGATGGCGAAGGCGGCGATGGTCATTCCGGCCTCGAACGCGCCGGACGCGCCGTGGGCCATCAGGATCGGCGCGACGAAGGGGAAGATCCCGAAAATCAGCAGCCCTTCCGCCGCGACGGTGGCGAAGACGAACAGGGAGGCCGGGTTGGTCAGCACCGTGGCGTAACGCTGCCGCGCGTCGGCGACCGACAGGGGGGATCGTTTTTCAACCTCGTTGCGCAGGCCGATGACGGCGGCGGTGCAGACCAGCGCGGTCAGACCAGCGGACAGCCCGAACACCACCCGCCACCCGGCCCATTCCGCCAAGGCGCCGGACACCACCGACCCCGACATCTGGCCCAAAATCACCGCCAGCAAAAAGCGGCTGATGGCGACTTGCCGGTCTTCATACGCCACCCGGTCGCCGATCAAGGCCATCGAGGCCGGAATGATGCCGCCCGCGAAGGCGCCCGCCAGAATCCGTCCGGCCATCACCGTCCCATAGCTGGGGGCGATGGCCGACAGGGCCAACCCGATGGACAGGATGACCAGCGCCAACCGGACCAGCCGCGATTTGCCGATGGCGTCGCCGACCGGCCCCAGGACGATCTGCATCAGCGCGTAGGGCAGCGTGTAGGCCGAGGCCAACAAGGCGGCCTGCCGCACCGACACGTCGAGATCGGCGGCGATGATGGTCAGCATCGGATCGGTGGTGCGCAACGAAAAGGCGCTGGCGAACCCGGCGAGGCCAAGCAAAAGGATCAAGCGCATGGGAGGGGAGTGGCTCGGGCGGGAAAGGTTCAGGGCCTGAAGTGTAACCAGCAATTCCCACCCGGTGGCGCCCGGCGTGGCGCGGGGCAGTCATGCGCAAGGCGGGCGCCGCCTGTCGGCGGATGAGCGTCGCTCCGTTTTCCCCCTCCCCAACCCTCCCCCGCGTTGCGGGAGAGGGAGCCTGGACCCTTGTCGACGTGCGGCGGAGTTCCCTCTCCCGCGAAGCGGGGGAGGGGTAGGGAGGGGGCAAAGCGCTCCCACGCTTGAACGCCCCCTCTCAGCGCGCAGCCGCCGAATGGCTTGCAATCGCCAGACCCTCCCCAGCATTATCCGCGCGACGTCATGAGGAATCGGTGCGCGCATGAAGCCGACCAACCGCCTGAAGCCTGCGGGCAACGCCCAGGCGCTGCTGGCCCGCGCCGTCGCCCTGCATCAGAACGGCCAGTGGGCCGAGGCCGGGGCGCTCTATGAGCAGGTGTTGCGGCGTCAGCCCGGTCAGGTGGACGCGCTGCATCTGCTTGGCTTGGTCAAGGGGCAGGTCGGCGATCTGGCGGCGGGAATCGCGTTGATTCAACAGGCGGTGCGCGGCGACGGGCGGCAGGCGGCGTTTCGCCTCAATCTCGGGCGGTTGCTTCAGGCCGCCGGACGGACGGAGGCGGCGGCGCGGGCCTTTGGCGGGCTGCTGGCGCTGACCCCGGACGACGCCGAGGGCGTTTCGGCTCTGGCCGACGCGCTCTATGACGGCGGTCAACCGATGACGGCCGCGCGCTGGTACGGGCGCGCCGCCGCGCTGGACCCAAATTTGACGGCGGCGGCCTACAACCGGGGCGCGGCCCTGCGCGACGCCGGGCGAACCGCCGAGGCGTTGGCGGCCTTTTGCGATGTTCTGGCGGCGGCCCCGCTGCTGGTTCCGGCGCAGGAGCAGATCACCGGCCTGCGCCACGCCAGCGGCGATGTTTTGGGCGCGACGTCGGCCAGCCGCCGCTTGCTGGCGCTGGTCCCCGACCAGCCCGACGCGCTGGCGATTCTGGGCGGCGGCCTGTCGAACCCGACCATCGATGGGGTGGGCGATTGGGAAGCGGGCGCGGTCTGGTTGGCGCGGGCGGCGTGGGCGCGTTTGGACTCCGGGGCGGCGCTGGCCTTGGGAGCGCTCTTGCACGGGCGCGACCGTCCGGCGGCGGCGGTCGGCTGGTTTCGCCGGGCGCTGGCCTTGACGCCGGACTCGGCGGTCGGCCTGTCGGGGTTGGGCTTGGCGCTGGCGGCGCTGGGGCAGGGCGACGCGGCGGTGGATTCGGCGTTGCGGGCGGTGCGGCTCGATCCCGCCTCCCCCGCCTTCGCCGCCAACGCCGGGGCGGTTCTGCATCAGGTCAAGCGGCAGACCGACGCCGGGGGCTGGCACCGGCGGGCGGTGACGCTCGACCCCGACAGCGTCACCGGCTGGATCAACATCGGCACGCACGCTTTGGAGGCCAACGCGTTCGAGGCGGCGATTCCGCTGTTCGCGCGGGTTCTGGCGCTGGGCGCGGGCGGCGACGAGGCGCTGGTCCGTTCCAACCTGGGCGTCGCCCTGATGGCGCTGGGCCGCCATGGGGAGGCGGTCGCCGCCTTCCGCGCCGCGCTGGACCGGGTTCCGGGCGACGCCGCCATCCGCTCCAACCTGTTGTTCTGCCTGTGTTTCGCCGAGGACGCCGACCTTGACGCCGTGTTCGCCGAACATCGCGCGTTCGAGCGTTTCGTCGCGCCCACCCCGCCGCCCGCCTCGGATTTCACGGCGGTTGACCGCAACCCGGATCGCCGTTTGCGCGTCGGCTATCTGTCGCCGGATTTCCAGCGCTATCCCGGTCCCGGCTATCATTTCCTGCTGCCGTTGATCGACCGGCACGACCGCGCGGCGGTCGAGGTGACGTGTTATTACAACGACACGCCCAGCGACGCGGCGACCGCGCGTTTCCAGGCGGCGGCGGATCGCTGGCGGGACTGCGCCGGGCTGTCGGATCCGGAGTTGGCCGCCCAAATCCGCGCCGACGGCATTGACATTCTGGTCGATTGCGACGGCCACATGTCGCGCAACCGCATGCCGCTGTTCCTGCGCCGCCCGGCCCCGGTGCAGATCAGCCTGCCGCTCTACCCCAACAGCACGGGGTTGTCGGCGATGGATTACCAGTTGGCCGACCCGCCCATCGCCCCGGATTGGGCCGACGGACTGCATTCCGAACGGTTGATCCGGCTGCCGGGCTGCGTGCTGTGCTACCGCCCGGCGGACTCCGCCTTCGTTCCGCCCGACCGCCCGCCGGTGGAGCGAACGGGGGTCTTCACCTTTGGCTCCTTCAACAACGTCACCAAGGTGAACGGCTCCACCATCGCGCTGTGGGCGCGGCTGTTGATCGCGCTTCCGCAGGCCCGGCTGCTGCTGAAATGGCGGGGGTTGGGCGGCGGCGGCGCGCTCGACCAACGGCTGCTCGCCGCCTTCGCCGCCCATGGCGTGGGGGCGGAGCGGCTGGTCCTGCGCGGAATCACGCCGGACCCCTATGAGGATTACACCCGCATCGACTGCGCGCTGGATCCGGTTTTCGCCAACGGCGGCACCACCATTTGCGACGCGCTGTGGATGGGGGTTCCGGTGCTGAATCAGGCCGGGCGGGCGACCATCTCGCGGTGGGGGGCGTCGCTGCTGGGCGCGGTCGGGTTGAGCGCGCTGGTGACGGAGAGCGACGACGACTATCTGGCGCTGGGCGTCCGGCTGGCCACGGATCGCGCCTTTCTCGACGAACAGCGCGCCGATCTGCGCGGGCGGATGGCGCGGTCGGCCCTGATGGACGAAGGCGGCTACGCCCGCGCGGTGGAGGCGGCGTACCGCGCGGCGTGGCGTCGCTGGAGCGCTGGCCTGCCGCCGGTCGCGCTGGAGCTTGCGCCGGTGGCGGTCGAGCCGGTCGAGCCGGTCGAGGCGCCGCCGCCGCCACTCCCACCGCCGCCGCCGCCCGCTTTGTTGCCGGGCGTTCCGGCGGACGCCTTGCGGCGGGCGGAGCGGATTTTGGTCATCAAGCTGGACGAACTGGGCGATTTCGTCCTCGCCACGCCGTTTTTGCGCGGCTTGCGGGCCAGCGCCCCGCAGGCGCGCATCCATCTGGTGGTGTCCGACAGCGTGGTTCCATTCACCGAGGGCTGCCCGCATGTGGACGCGGTGGTCAGCCCCTTGAACAGCGGGGCGGGCGGCGCGTTGAATTTCCGGGGGCGCAGCCCCGCCGACCTGCAACGTTTCGCCGAGGCCTTCCGCGCCGGGTTCGACATCGCCGTGACGGCGCGCTTCGATTTCGACAAGGGCGGCGCGGCGACCCTGGCGGCGGCCAGCCGGGCGCCGATCCGGTTGTCCCACACCGAACGGGCGACGCCGTGGAAGGAAACCGGCAACCGGGGCTTTGACGCCGCTTACACCCATGTTTTGCCCGCAGGCCCGGCGCGGCATGAGGTGGAGAGCAACCTCGCCTTGCTGGCCGCGCTGGGCGGGAGCGACCCCGGCGGCGGGGTGGAGCTGTACCCCAGCGCCGCCGAACGCGCCGCCGCGCGGGCATTGTTGGCGGGCGGTTTTGACGGCGCCCCCTGGTCGGCGCGGCCCCGTCGTTTGTTGGCGGTCGCGCCCAGCACGGCCAGCGACCGCCGCAATTACCCGCTGCCGTCCCTGGCCGCTCTGGTGAACCGGCTGGCGGCGCTGGCCGGTTTCGAC
The DNA here is from genome assembly GCF_057809575.1 of Azospirillum sp. FG154. NCBI lineage: Bacteria > Pseudomonadati > Pseudomonadota > Alphaproteobacteria > Rhodospirillales > Azospirillaceae > Azospirillum > Azospirillum sp. FG154. Next base: position 20,654 of record NZ_JBMDKF010000029.1, read on the forward strand.
GGGGTAGTCCTGCTGGGCGTTCGGGAGGACGCCGCGCGCGCGATCGCCTTGGCGGCGGCGCTGGCGCCCCCGGTTCTGGATCTGACCGGGGCCGCCGACCTGCGCGCGCTGACCGCCCTGTTGGCTGAGGTGGACGCGGTGGTGGCGATGGATTCCGGCCCGGCCCACATGGCGGCGGCGGTGGGAACCCCGGTCGCCGCGCTGTCCTGCCACCCGCAGGGCGGCGACCCGCTCAACCCGCACGCCCCCGACCGTTTCCGTCCCTGGGGCGACGCCGCCCTGGTCATCCAACCGCCGCGCGCCGCCGCCCCCTGCCTGGACGGCTGCCGGGCGGCGGAGGCCCATTGCATCGCGGGCATCGACGCCGCGTCGGCGGCGGCGGAGATCGCCCGCTTTTTCCAGAACCGCTGGGCGCAAGGCGACGCCGACCCGGCCCAAGGGGAGAAACCGCGACCATGACCACCGATCTGTTGGGCGAACGCGGCGACAACCGGCTGCTCGCCACCCGGCACGGACACATGCTGGTCAACCGGCATGATTCCATCGTCGGGCGCTCGCTGGATTATTACGGCGAGTATTTCGAGCAGGAGGTGGCGCTGTTCCGCCAGTTTGTGCGGCCCGGCGATGTGGTGGTCGATGTCGGCGCCAACATCGGCGCCCACACGGTGGCGCTGGCGCGTCTGGTCGGGCCGACCGGGCGGGTGCTGGCCTTCGAGCCGGTGCGGCTGAATTTTCAACTGCTCTGCGGCAATCTGGCGCTCAACAGCCTGACCTGGGTGGACGCGGTTCAAGGCGGCTTGGGCGCGCGCGACGAAACCCTGCGCATCGCCGACGTGGCGATGAGCGCGGAGGGCAATTACGGCGCGCTGGCGCTGGCCGAGCTGCCGGGAAACCGCCCGGTCCCGATCAACCGCCTGGACGGTCTGTTCGACCACCCCAAACTGCGCTTCGTCAAAATCGACGTGGAGGGGATGGAGGCCGACGTGTTGCAGGGATCGCGCGGCGTGCTGGCCAAGTTCCGCCCGGCGCTCTACGTCGAAAACGACCGGCTGGACCAGTCGCGCGACCTGCTGTCGCTGCTTCAGTCGCTGGAGTATGACTGCTATTGGTTCCTGCCGTCCTTCCACAACCCGGCGAATTTCTTCGGCGTCGCCGAACCGCTCTACGCCACCGGCTTCGTTGACGACGGAACCCGAATCCACGCCCAGGGCATGGGCGTCAATTTGCTGTGCATCCCCAAGGCGGCCAACGCCAAGCTGGCCGGTCTGCTGCCGGTGCTGAGCGTGGACGAACACCCCTGTTTGCGCGCCTGCACGCCCCGTTTCACCGGGGGGTGAAAGCTCAGGGCAATCGGGTGAAGGATTATTGGCCCAAAAATAGGCTTTCCCGTCATCCCCGCGCAGGCGGGGATCCAGGCTTTCCCATGAGATTCGGTCTGCGAACTCTGGATCCCCGCCTTCGCGGGGATGACGAATCTCCCAATAAAGGAATTTCAAGCCTTCACCCGATTGCCCTGGATGAAAGCTGGGTTGCGCTTGTCCGATCCCGTCCCGGCGCGCTACCGTTGCAACTCACGCGACGCGGAGGGAGCGGGCATGACCAACCAAACAGACCAGACAGGGACGACCGGCGGTTATCGGGTGACGGGGTTTCCGGGGCGGCCGGTGTTTCAGGACGCCAGCGGTTTGGCCGCTGGTCTGCCAGCCACGCCCCCAGCGGGCGCGGGGATGGTGACGCTGTTTCAGGGGGTGTTCGCCAACAGCGACGCCCTGAAGGCGTGGATCAAATCCGTTCACAGCGACAGCGCCGCCCCATCCACCCTTCTGGTGGACCGGATTGATCCGACCGGGGCGGCGACGCTGCGCTGGACCTTGACCAACGCCGCGCCGACCAGCCTGTCGGTGGCCGACGCGCAGAGCGAAGGCAACGAGGTGGCGGTGGAAAGCGTTGAGGTCGCTTACGAAACCATGGTGATTTCCGCGCCCTGACGGGTTTCGCCGTTCCCGCCGTGGGTCAGCGGCGCGGCGCGGGCGCGCGCCGCCCCTTGCCGCTCTGCTGGGTGACGAAGGTCGTTCCCTTGCCGCTGGGCTTGGCGCCGCCCTTCGGCCCCGTCTCGCGCGGTTTGGCGGTGGCCCCCACCGGCTGCCACGCCGGGATGAGTTGATGCTCGCCCGGACCGATCAGGTCGTTGCGGCCCATCGCCTTCAGGGCGTCGCGCAGGATCGGCCAGTTTTCCGGGTCGTGGTAGCGCAGGAAGGCCTTGTGCAGGCGGCGTTGGCGCAGGCCCTTGGCGGACAACACCTCTTCCGATCCGGTGCGGCGCACCGGGCGCAGGGGGTTGCGTTCGCTGTGGTACATGGCGGTCGCCAGCGACATCGGCGAGGGCAGGAAGGTTTGCACCTGATCGGCCTTGAAGCCGTTCCGCTTCAGCCATAGGGCGAGGTTCATCATGTCCTCGTCCGTGGTGCCGGGGTGGGCTGCGATGAAATAGGGGATGAGGTAGAGCTTTTTCCCCGCCTCTTTCGCCGCCTTGTCGAACATCCGCTTGAACTCGTCATAGGCGCCCATGCCGGGCTTCATCATCTTGGCGAGCGGTCCCGGCTCCGTGTGCTCCGGGGCGATCTTCAGATAACCGCCGACATGGTGGGTGACGAGTTCCTTCACATATTCCGGGTTCCGCACGGCGAGGTCGTAACGCAGGCCGGACGCGATGTGGATTTTCTTCACCCCCGGCACGGCGCGGGCCTTGCGGTACAACTGGACCAGCGAGGAGTGATCGGTGTCCAGATTCTTGCAAATGTCGGGGAAGACGCAGGATGGGCGGCGGCAGACCGATTCCGTCTCCTTGTCCTTGCAGGCCAGGCGATACATGTTGGCGGTCGGCCCGCCCATGTCGGAAATCGTGCCGGTGAAGCCCTTGGTCTTGTCGCGAATCTGCTCAATCTCGCGCAGGATGGAGCCTTCGGAGCGGCTTTGGATGATGCGGCCCTCATGCTCGGTGATCGAGCAGAAGGAGCAGCCGCCAAAACAGCCGCGCATGATGTTGACGGAAAAGCGGATCATCTCCCACGCCGGGATGCGCGCGTCGCCATAGGACGGGTGCGGGGCGCGGGCGTAGGCGAAATCATAGACGCCGTCCATCTCGTTGGTTTCCAACGGAATCGGCGGCGGGTTCAGCCAGACCTCGCGCTCGCCATGGCGTTGGATCAGGGCGCGGGCGTTGCCGGGGTTGCTTTCCTGGTGCAGAATCCGGCTGGCGTGGGCGTACAAAACCTTGTCGGCGCTGACCTGCTCGAAGGACGGCAGGCGGACCACCATGCGGTCGGCCCCGGCGGCGCGCGGCGACACGGCGACGGTCGGGTCGTCGATGGAACTGCTGTCGATCTCGGTCCAACCCTCCGGCACGCCGCTGCGCATGATGGCGGTGCCGCGAATGTCGGTCATCTCGCGGATGGACTCCCCGGCTGACGCCCGTTGCGCAATCTCGACGATGGCGCGTTCGGCGTTGCCGTAGACCAGCATGTCGGCCTTGGAATCCATCAGGACGGAGCGGCGGATCTTCTCGCTCCAATGATCGTATTGGGCGATGCGGCGCAGGGACGCCTCGATGCCGCCCAGCACCACGGGGATGCCCTTGAAGGCTTCGCGGCAGCGTTGGGCGTAGACGGTCACGGCGCGGTCGGGCCGTTTGCCGCCCTCGTCGTTCGGGGTGTAGCTGTCGTTGTGACGCAGGCGGCGGTCGGCGGTGTAGTGATTCACCATCGAATCCATGTTGCCGCTGGTCACGCCCCAGAACAGGCGCGGCGCGCCCAGAATCTTGAAGGCTTCGGCGCTGCTCCAATCCGGTTGGGCGATGATGCCGACGCGCAGGCCCTGGGATTCCAGCAACCGCCCGATGATCGCCATGCCAAAGCTGGGGTGATCGACATAGGCGTCGCCGGTGACGACGATCACGTCGCACTGGTCCCAGCCCAGCCGGTCCATCTCCGCCCGCGACATCGGCAGGAACGGCGCGGGCTTCGGGCGCACGCTCCGGTCGGGACGGTGGGCGAACAGGTGGGGGGCGGTCAGCATGACGGGTTCCGGGGCGGTAAAAAGGGGCGGTCAAAAGAAAAGGGGCCGAACAAGCGGCCAGTCATACCGCGTTCGCCCCCAAATTCCCACCGCGCAAATCGCAGCGCGGCGATTGGTTATTGCGCTCTTCAGGCCGCCAGCAGTTCGGCCAGCGCGCGGGCCACCACCAGCGTCGCCTTGCGCAGATCGTCCAGCTTCAGCTTTTCGTCGGCGCGGTGGCCGTTGGCCTCCAGCAGGTCGCGCGGCCCGGCGCCATAGAGGATGGTCGGGATCCCGGCCTCCGAATAATGGCGGGCGTCGGTGTAGAGCGGGATGCCGTTCTGGCCGACCGGCTGGCCCAACACCGCTTCGGCGTGGCGGGCGAACAGGGCGGCCAGACGCGGCGCGTCGCCGACCGAGGTGAAGGGCCGGGCCAGCAAAATCCGGCGGACGCTCACCCGGATTCCCTCATAGCCGGAGGCCGCCTGTTCGATCAGGGCGCGCAAGCCCGCCTCGACCTCCGCCGGGTTTTCCTCCGGAATCATGCGGCGGTCCAGGCGGAAGGTGACGCGGTCGGGCACGACGTTGGTGTTGATGCCGCCCTGGATCAAGCCGACGGTCAGCGACGGGCAGGTGATGCCGACGGTGTTGGAGAGCCGCTTGGCCAGTTCAGGGCGATGGGCGTACAGGGCGGACAGCACGCCGTTGGCGGCCTCCAGCGCGTCGAACCCGGTGTCGGGGCGGGCGGCGTGGGCGGATTTGCCATCGACCTGCACCTCCAGATGCAGGCAACCGTTGTGCGCCGTCACCACCGAATAGGCGAAGCTGGCCGACACGGCGTAGTCGGGCTTTGACAGGCCCTGGTCGAGCAGCCATTTCGGCCCGATCTCGCCCCCGGCCTCCTCGTCATAGGTCAGGTGCAGTTCGATGGTTCCGCCCAGCGGCGCGCCGGACGCGATCAGAGCCTTCAGCGCGAAGGCGTAGGTGGCGAAATCGGATTTCGACACGGCGACGCCGCGCCCATACATAAAGCCGTCGCGGATCTCCGCGCCATAGGGATCGCTCGACCAGCCTTCGCCGGGCGGCACGACGTCGCCATGGGCGTTCAGCGCCATGGTGGGGCCATCGCCGAAGCGGTGGCGAACGATCAAATTGGTGGCGCTGACCATGCCGTTCGCCCGCACCAGATCGGCGGGGACCGGGTGGCGTTCGACGGCAAAGCCCATCGCCTCCAGCAATTCCGCCGCGCGGACGGCGTGGGGGGCGCAGTCGCCGGGCGGGTTGTCGGACGGAACCTTGACCAGCTCCGCCAGAAAGCGGGTCTCGGCGTCAAAGCTGTCTTCGACGGCGGCGGCCAGGGCGGCGAAATGGGCGGCGTTCGGGGCGGAGACAGGAGCGGCGTTCGAGGCGGTCATGGGCGGCGATCCGATGCGGGCTGAAAATGGTCGACGAAATGGGCAAGCACGCGGACGCCCTGCTCGGCGTCGGCGGCGGTGATGCGTTCGGCGGGGTTGTGGGAGATCCCCCGTTCGCACCGGACGAACAGCATGGCGATGTCGGTCAGCGCCGCCATCGCCATGGCGTCGTGCCCGGCCCCGCTCGGCAATTCCGGGGCCTCAAGCCCCAGGGCGCGGGCGGAGGCGGCCAATTGCGCCATCAAGGCCGGGCGGCAGGCGACGGCGGGGCTGTCGTGCAGCGGTTCGATGGCGATGGCGACGCCGCGCTGGTCGGCGATGGCCTCCAGCCGGGCGCGGACGGCGGCGACCCGCTCCAGCCGCAGGGCGTCGCGGTCGGCGCGCAAATCAATGGTGAAACGGACGCGCCCGGCGATGACGTTGGTGGCGCCGGGAGTCGCCTCAATCCGTCCGACCGTGCCGACCAAGCGTTCCTGCCCCGAACAGAGGCTTTCCACCGCCAGAATCATCTCGGCGGACGCCGTCAGCGCGTCGCGGCGCAGGGTCATCGGCACGGTTCCGGCGTGTCCGGCGAATCCCTCCACCGTCACCGCCAACCGGGTGGCCCCGGCGATCGCGGTGACGATGCCGACCGGCTGGCCCAACGCCTCCAGCACCGGCCCCTGTTCGATGTGCAGCTCGACATAGCCCAGAACGCGGTCGGGCGCGTGGGCGGCGCTGGCCCAGGCGGCGGGGTCGAGGCCGAAGGCGGCCAAGGCGTCGGCCAGACGGGTTCCGTCGGCGTCGCGGCTGTCCAAAACCGCCGGGTCGAAGGTTCCGGCGATGGCGCGGCTGCCGATCAGGGTCGATTGAAAGCGCACGCCCTCTTCGTCGCCAAAGCCGACGACCTCAATGGCGAAGGGCAGGCGGCGCCCACGCGCGTGGAGATCGGCGACCACGGCGACGCCCGACAGCACGCCCAACATGCCGTCATACTTCCCGGCGTCGCGCACGGTGTCGAGGTGCGAGCCGATCAACAGCGCGGGCAGGCCCGGCGTCTCGCCCTCGTACCGACCGATGATGTTGCCCAGCGCGTCTTCGCGCGTGGCCATCCCGGCCTCCGCCATCCAGGCGGCGACCAGATCGTTGGCGCGGCGGTGTTCCGGGGTCAAATAATGGCGCGACAGCCGCCCAGCCTCGGCGCTGATCGCCGCCAGCGCCTCGCTGCGGTCGAGAAGGGTTTGGCCGGAAAGCGGGGGGTGAGGCATCGGGCGGGAATCCGGAACACGCGGGGTGAGGGGCCATCATACGCCCGCCGCTTTCCCCGCCCCTAGCCCCGATGCCGTGAAGACAGTTTCAAAGAATCCCGAAGCCCCTTTCCTTTTTTGGGCCGAGTCTTGGTTGTTGCAAGTTGTCTATGACTTAGGAGAGACTATCTCAAAGTCACGAGCGCGCGCATTCTGTCAAAGAACGCGCGCCGCAAAGCAGCAAAACGCTGTTTATTGTGCATGTGCGAAAAGCGCGAGGCAAAGAAAACCGCAATTCTTGGGGAGGGACGCCATGATTCCATTCGAGAATGCATCGCCGGTGTCAGGACGGTTCTCGTTCATCACCACCGCCGCGCAAATGGCCCAAGCGCAAACTCTGGCGGGTTGGATCACCATCATCGCCGAGGATCGCGGCCTGGACGAACGGGCGCTCGCCGCCGCCACCGATCTGGACATCGAGGATGTCCGCGCCATCCTGGGCGGCGTCGTGTTGATGATCCCGCTGAGCGTGCTGGATCAGGCGCTGCGCCGGTTGGAGGGGCGGCGGCACTGAACCCGCGCGGTGTCGTTTCGGGCATGAAAAAGGGCGGCGCGTGGTCTCGCGCCGCCCTTTTTTCATAAGGAAAGCGCCCGCTCAGGCGACGGCCAGCACGTCCAGATAGATGTTCGCCGGGGCGGTCAGGTGGATGCGGTACAGCATCCCGGCCTGATCGACGAGAATGTCGGACACCGGGTTCTTGGCGGACAGATCGGTGACGGCGGCCCGCACGTTGCGCGGCAGGGCGTCCACGGCGATCTCGCGGTATCCGCCCTTGTCGGAAAGCTTAACGGTCTTGTTGCCCATGATGAGGCGCTCGATTCCAAACGATGATGTGAGGGGGAAAGGTAAGGTCGCGGGACAATGATCTCGGGTGGTTAAGCAAAGGTTAAGCTTTCCCGGCGGTGAACCGCCATTGGCGCAGGCCAGCCACGCGGACGCCGCGCGGGGGCGCCATTGATGATCGGTTCCTCAACTGACGCCCAGATAGCGCCCCGGCTTGTGGTTGATCGCCAGCAGCAGATTGACGATGGCCGCCCCGACCACCGACAGAAACAGTTGGTCGGGGGCCAGCACGAAAAAGGCGGCGGCCAGAATCGCCAGATCGACGCCAAGCTGGAAATACCCGGCGCGCACGCCGTGCCGCTCTTGCAGATAGATCGCCAGAATGTTGAAGCCGCCAAGGCCGGTGCGGTGGCGGAACAGCATCAGCAGGCCAGCGCCGAACAGCCCGCCGCCGATCACCGTGGCGTAGACCGGATGAATGCGGTCTACGTGGATCCAATCCCCGGTCAGCCGCGAAAACAGCGTGACCAATCCGACGGCGATGATGGTGCGCAGGGTGAACATCCAGCCCAGCCGTTTCCAGGCCAGCGCGTAAAAGGGGATGTTGACCAGAAAGAACAGCGTGCCGAACTCCAGCCGGGTGACGTAGCTGAGCAGCAGCGCCGCCCCAGCGACGCCGCCGGTCAACAGCATGGTCTTGGTGTAGAGCATCATGCCCAACGCGATGAACAGCGTGCCAAGCAGCATCGCCAGCGCGTCTTCGTACAGCCGATGGCGCTCGACCGGGGCGGGGGAAAGGGCAGCGTCAACCATGGCGGGCATCCGGTTCAGCCGAAACGGCGGGTGTGCGATGCAACAAACCCTGGACCGGAGGGGGAGTCAATCCTTTGCCAGACACACCATTGGGGGGATCGCATTTGGCGTTGACTCTCCCTCGCCCTCTGGGAGAGGGAAGAGGCCTGCCGCGAAGCGGTGGGAATGGTGAGGGGTGATCCAAGACGCCACTCGGTTCCGGCCTCTTGGGCAACCCCTCACCCTCCCCACTTCGTGGGTCCCCTCCCTCTCCCAGAGGGAGAGGGCAATGATCGCCAAAGACGCCCCGACAGAGTGTTATGGTCAGTGGGAGCGGGTGCGGGCCACCGCGTCCCGCCAGCCGGCGTAAAGCCGCTCGCGCCGTTCGGGATCCATGCGCGGCTCGAACCGGCTTTGGCAGCGCCAGGCGGCGGACACCGACTCCAGCCCGTCGAACAGGCCGACGCGCAGCGCGGCGAGGCAGGCGGCGCCCAGGGCTGTGGTTTCGATGATCTCGGGCCGCTCGACCGGCATGCCCAGCAGATCGGCCAGGAATTGGCACAGCCAATCATTCGCCGCCATGCCGCCATCGACGCGCAGCGCGTTGATGGCCCCGCCCCAGTCGCCCGCCATCGCGTCCATCAGATCGCGGGTCTGGTAGGCCACGGCCTCCAGCGCCGCGCGGGCGATGTGGGCGGGGCCGACGTCCAGCGTCATGCCGAAGATGGCGGCGCGGGCCTCCGAATCCCAATAGGGCGCGCCCAGACCGACGAAGGCCGGAACGAAATAGACGCCATGGCTGTCGGGAACGCGGGTCGCCAGATCGTTGGTCTGGCTGGCGTGGGTGATGACGCCCAAGCCGTCGCGCAACCATTTGATCGCCGCGCCCGCAACGAAGATGGAGCCTTCCTGCGCGTAGCTCGTCACCCCGTTCAGGCGATAGGCGACGGTGGTCAGCAGGCGGTTTTTTGACGCCACCGGCGTCGTTCCGGTGTTGATGAGGGCGAAACAGCCGGTGCCGTAGGTCGATTTCGCCATGCCCGGCGACAGACAGGCCTGCCCGAAGGCGGCGGCCTGCTGGTCGCCCGCCACCCCGGCGATGGGAACCGGGGCGCCAAGAAGGGTGGGTTCGGTGACGCCGAAATCGTCGGAGCTGTCCAGCACGCGCGGCAGCATGGCGCGCGGCACCCGGAACAGGGCGAGCAATTCGTCGTCCCAATCCTGCGTGTGAATGTCGAACAGCATGGTGCGCGAGGCGTTGGTCGCGTCGGTGGCGTGCGCCGCCTTGCCGGTCAACTGATAGATCAGGAAACTGTCGATGGTGCCGAAGCACAGCTCGCCACGCTCGGCGCGGTCGCGCGCGCCCGGAACATGGTCGAGGATCCAGGCGATCTTGGTGGCCGAGAAATAGGCGTCGATCAACAGGCCGGTCTTGGCCCGGACCATCTCGCCATGCCCGGCGTCGGCGATCTGGTGGCAGAGCGCGGCGGTGCGGCGGTCCTGCCAAACGATGGCGCGGTGGATCGGCTCGCCGGTCGCGCGGTCCCACACGACGGTGGTTTCGCGTTGGTTGGTGATGCCGATGGCGGCGATGTCGGCGGCGGTCAACCCGGCCTGTTCCATCGCTTCGCGGGCGACCGCGCGGACGTCGCGCAGAATGTCGGCGGGATCATGCTCGACCCAGCCATCGCCGGGGTAATGCTGTGGAAACTCGCGGCGGGCCACGGCGATGGGCGTTCCGCGTCCGTCGAACACGATGGCCCGCGACGACGTGGTGCCCTGGTCGATGGCGAGGATGTGGCCGTTTCGGCTCATGGGTGTTTCCCCCTGGAATGGCGTCTTGTCGCTTATACCCTCTCCCGTGCCGGGAGAGGGAGGGGACCCGCGCGCAAGCGTGGGGAGGGTGAGGGGTGGTTCGGCGATCGCGCCCCAGGGATTCGCCGTCGCAATCCCTCACCCTTCCCGCTTTACGGGCCCCTTCCCTCTCCCGAAACGGGAGAGGGAGAACAATGAAAAACGGGGGCGGCGGCGGGCCGCCGCCCCCAGGTTAACCCCCGGCGCAACCAGGAGGGTGAACCGTCAACCGCAACCCGTCGTTACTGGGCGCGGCCTTCCTTCCAGGCCTTCAGCAGATCCTCGTAGACCACGGTCTGACCCTTGGGCTTCTCGTCGGCCAGCTTGGCCTTCGGCGCCTTGGTGGTCGAGAACCACTCCTTCGGATCCTTCTTCGCGTTCAGCTTGGGCGCGCAGTCGCCGCCGATGTTGGCGCGCTCCATGCGGGCCATCACCTGCTCCATCTGCTCGGCGAGATTGTCCATCGCCTGCTGCGGGGTGCGCTCACCCGTCACGGCTTCGGCGATGTTCTGCCACCACAGCGGGGCCAGCTTCGGATAATCCGGCACGTTGGTGCCGGTCGGCGTCCAGGCCACGCGGGCCGGGCTGCGGTAGAACTCGACCAGACCGCCCAACTTCGGCGCGGCGGCCGTCATCGCGTCGGACTTGATGTCGCTTTCGCGGATCGGGGTCAGACCGATGAGGGTCTTCTTCAGCGACGCGGTTTTCGACACGGTGAACTGGGCATAGAGCCAGGCGGCCTTGCGGCGTTCCAGCGGGGTGGACTTCAGCAGGGTCCAGGAACCGACGTCCTGATAGCCCAGCTTCATGCCCTGTTCCCAGTACGGGCCGTGCGGCGAGGGGGCCATGCGCCACTTCGGCGTGCCGTCGGCGTTGACCACGGGCAGGCCCGGCTTGGTCATGTCGGCGGTGAAGGCGGTGTACCAGAAGATTTGCTGGGCGACCGCGCCCTGGGCCGGAACCGGGCCGGCTTCGGAGAAGGTCATGCCAGCGGCTTCGGGCGGAGCGTACTTCTTCAGCCAGTCGATGTATTTGGTCAGCGAATAGACCGCCGCCGGGCCGTTGGTGTCGCCGCCGCGCGCGACCGACGCGCCCGCCGGACGGCAGCCTTCGACGCGGATGCCCCATTCGTCCACCGGCTTGCCGTTGGGCAGGCCCTTGTCGCCGCCGCCAGCCATCGAGAGCCACGCGTCGGTGAAGCGCCAGCCGAGCGAGGGATCCTTCTTGCCGTAATCCATGTGGCCATAGACGCGGACGCCGTCGATTTCCTTCACGTCGTTGGTGAAGAAGTTGGCGATGTCCTCATAGGCCGACCAATCGACCGGAACGCCCAGCTCATAGCCATATTTGGCCTTGAACTTCTCCTTCAGGTCGGGGCGGGCGAACCAGTCGGCGCGGAACCAGTAGAGGTTGGCGAACTGCTGGTCGGGCAACTGGTACAGCTTGCCGTCCGGGCCGGTGGTGAAGCTGGTGCCGATGAAGTCCTTCACGTCCAGCGTCGGCAGGGTGACGTCCTTGCCTTCGCCGGTCATGAAATCGGACAGCGGAATGGCGTGACCGTAGCGGACGTGGGTGCCGATCAGGTCGCTGTCGTTGATGTAGGCGTCATAGACGTTGCGGCCCGACTGCATCTGGGTCTGCAACTTTTCGATGACGTCGCCTTCCTGGATCAGATCATGCTTGATCTTGACCCCGGTCAGCTCGCTGAACAGCTTGGCCAGCGTCTTGGACTCGAACTCGTGCGTCGTCAACGTTTCCGAGGCGACGTTGATGTCCATGCCCTTGAAGGGTTCGGCGGCCTTGACGAACCATTCCAGCTCCTTCATCTGCTCGTCTTTGGAGAGCGTGGAGGGCTGCAATTCTTCGATGATCTTCTTGGCGACGGCCTCCTGCTCGGCGGTCAGCGCGGCGGCGGGAGCCGCCGAGGCCATGGCGAGCAGCACACCGATGCCGCCAGCCATCACCGCCCCTGTCAACCGCCGACGCAGCGACGAGCCGTTGGTCGCGGTCACAGTCATTCCCTGACGCATGATTCCTCCCACTTGGATCAAATCTTGGTTGGCCGAGAGTGCTTCTTTGGAAATCGCCGGTTCGGCGTCTTCAGCCGAACCGGATGACGAGGGCAGTCCACGCCAGGGAAACCGCCAAGGCCCCCCACAGCGCGGCATCGGTCGCCGCCAACCATCCCAGATGGATGAAGGCGCTGCCCAGCAGTCCGATGAAAAGACGGTCGCCCCGGGTGGTGCGCATGGGCAGGAAGCCCTTGGCCTCCACCGTCGGCGACACCAGTTCCCACACGGTCATCAAGACCAGCATGGACACGATCCCGGTGAAAAAGAGGGCGGTCGGCAGGGTCCACGCCATCCATTCAAAATTCATGGTCGCGAACTCCCGGTTAGACGCGGCCCAGGGCGAAGCCCTTGGCGATGTAGTTGCGGACGAACCAGATCACCAACGCGCCCGGCAGGATGGTCAAAACCCCGGCGGCGGCCAGCAACCCCCAATCCATGCCCGACGCGCTGACCGTGCGGGTCATCGTCGCGGCGATCGGCTTGGCGTTGACCGAGGTCAGCGTGCGGGCCAGCAGCAATTCCACCCAACTGAACATGAAGCAGAAGAAGGCGGTGACGCCGATCCCGGCGCGGATCATCGGCATGAAGACCGTGGTGAAAAAGCGGGGAAAGCTGTAGCCGTCGATGTAGGCCATCTCGTCGATTTCACGCGGCACGCCGGACATGAAGCCTTCCAGGATCCACACCGCCAGCGGCACGTTGAACAGGCAGTGGGCGAGCGCCACCGCGATGTGCGTGTCGAACAGGCCGACTTCCGAATAAAGCTGGAAGAAGGGCAGCAGGAAGACGGCGGGCGGGGCCATCTTGTTGGTCAGCAGCCAGAAGAACACATGCTTGTCGCCGATGAAGCGGTAGCGCGAGAAGGCGTAGGCGGCGGGCAGCGCCACCAGCAGCGAAATCACCGTGTTCAGCGTGACGTAGTAGATCGAGTTGATGTAGCCGCTGTACCAGCTCGGATCGGTGAAGATGGTGATGTAATTGTGGAGCGTCGGCGTGTGCGGGTACAGCGTCAGCCCGGCCAGGATCTCCTCGTTCGTCTTGAAGGACATGTTGACCATCCAATAGATGGGCAGCATCAGGAAGACGATGTAGGCGACCAGAATGATGGTCCGGCGCGACACCCGCGCCGAGGAACGGCGCATGTTGGCGGGGGAGGCCAGGGAGCCGGGGGCGAGGACGGCGGCCTTGCTCATTTCTTCTCTCCCGAGCCGGTGTTGGTGATGATGGTGTAGAAGACGAAGGAGAACAGCAGCACGATCAGGAAGTAGATGATCGAGAAGGCCGCCGCCTTGCCGATGTCGAACTGACCCACCGCCATCTGCGTCAGATACTGGCTGAGGAAGGTGGTGGAGTTGCCAGGGCCGCCGCCGGTCAGAACGAAGGGTTCGGTGTAGATCATGAAGCTGTCCATGAAGCGCAGCAGGATGGCGATGACCAGAACCCCGCGCATCTTCGGCAGTTGGATGTAACGAAACACCGCCCATTTCGACGCGCCGTCGATCTTGGCCGCCTGATAGAAGGCGGGCGGGATCGACTGAAGACCGGCGTAGGCGAGCAACGCGACCAGACTGGTCCAGTGCCACACGTCCATCACCAGCACCGTCAGCCAGGCGTCCAGCGAGTTGGAGGTGTAGTTGTAGCTGAAGCCCAGCGCCCGGAAGGTGGCGCCCGCCAAACCGATGTCACCGCGTCCGAAAATCTGCCAGATGGTGCCGACGACGTTGAACGGGATCAGCAGCGGCAGGGCCAGCAACACCAGCGTCAACGACGTCTTGGCGCTGCGCCCGCCCGGCATGCCGAGCGCGATGACGATGCCCAGCGGAATTTCAATGGCCAGCACGGCCAGCGAATAGATGATCTGGCGGAACAGCGCGTCGTGCAGCCGGTCGTCGGCCAACACCTTTTCAAACCATTCCGTGCCGACGAACAGTGTTTGGCCGGGGCCGAAGATTTCCTGAACCGAATAGTTGACCACGGTCATCAGCGGCAGGATGGCGCTGAAGGCGACGATCAAAAACACGGGAACAATCAGGAACCAGGCCCGGTTGTCTTGGACTTTATCCATGGCTCCGGCTCCTCAATTGACCAGATAACTGTCGTGGTAGAGCTTGGTCCACCGGGTGGGGAAGCGGATGGCGGCGTCGAGCGGGATCTCCTGATCCTCCGACAGGCGCGCCTTCAGCGTGTGGCTGCCCATGCGGACGGTCGCCAGCTTCGACGTGCCCAGATCATCCACCGACACCACCTGAACCGGGATGGCCCCGTTGGTCCCGCTGCGGGTCAGCTCGACGAATTCCGGGCGGATGCCCAGCTCGAATTTTTCGCCGAGCTTGGGAACGTCGCGGTTGGGCAGGGCGGCGGCGGAGCCGGGAGCCAGCGGGATGGCGATTCCCTCGACGATGGCTTGATCGCCGCCCAGCGTGCAGGGCATCAGATTGATGCCGGGGCTGCCGATGAAGTAGCCGACGAAGGTGTGGCGCGGCGCCTCGAACAGCTCCTGCGGGGTGCCGAGCTGGACCATGGCGCCCTCATACATCACCGCGACCTTGTCGGCGAAGGTCAGCGCCTCCACCTGATCGTGGGTCACATAGATCATGGTCAGGCGGTATTCCTCGTGGATCTGGCGCAGCTTGCGCCGCAGGATCCATTTGGTGTGCGGGTCGATGACGGTCAGCGGCTCGTCGAACAGGATGGCCGCGACGTCGGAGCGGACCAGCCCGCGCCCCATCGAAATCTTTTGCTTGGCGTCCGGCGTCAGCCGTTGGGCGCGCTTTTTCAGATCGGCGGTCAGGTCCAACGCCTCGGCCACCTGCCGCACGCGGCGGTCCACGTCGGCCTCGGGAACCTTGCGGTTGCGCAAGGGGAAGGCGAGGTTTTCATACACCGTCATGGTGTCGTAGATGACTGGGAACTGGAACACCTGGGCGATGTTGCGCTCCTCCGGCGTGCAGCGGGTGACGTCCAGCCCGTCGAACAGAACCCGTCCCTCGCTGGGCACCAGCAGGCCGGAAATGATGTTCAGCAGTGTGGATTTGCCGCAGCCCGACGGGCCGAGCAGGGCGTAGGCCTTGCCGTCCTCCCACTCCTGCGACAGACGGCGCAGGGCGTAATCGTCGGGCTTGCTGGGGTGGGGGTGGTAGGAATGGCCCAGATTGTCGAATTGAATGGTCGCCATGATGTCAGCGCCTCACGCGATGTTGCGCAGCATGCCGCGCCGTCCCAGCGGAGCGGCGACAAGCGCGCCCGCCGTGGAAAAGACGAAGATGCGGTCGGGGTCGGCGTAGACCTGGATCTCGGACCCGATGGGGTGGGTGTGGACGCCATCCTCCCGCGCGATCAGCGTGGTGGAGCCGTGGCGCAGATGGATGAAGGTTTCCGACCCGCTGATTTCCGACAATTCGACCCGGCCCGTGATCGGAACCAGCCGGTCGGATCGGCGCAAAACCGTCAGATGGTTGGCGCGGATGCCGACGCGGCAGGGACCGCCGGGCAGGTTGCGGTCGTGCGCCGACAAAGGCAGGCTGGTGCCGTCGCCAAGCGCCACGCGGTCGTTGGTGAGGATCGCCTCCAGCACGTTCATCGGCGGGTCGCTGAACACCGACGCGCATTCCTCGGTCACGGGGGCCTGGAAGACGTCGCTGGTCGGGCCGGTCTGCAACAGGCGGCCTTCGTGCAGCACCGTGACGGCGCCGCCCAGAATCAACGCCTCTTGCGGTTCGGTGGTGGCGTAGACGACGGTGGTTTTGCCGTCGGCGAAGATGTCGCGCAACTCGGCGCGCAGCTCCTCGCGCAGCTTGTAATCCAGATTGACCAGCGGCTCGTCGAGCAGCAGAAGGCCGGCGCCCTTGACCAGGGCGCGGGCGATGGCGCAGCGCTGCTGCTGGCCGCCCGACAGTTCGGCGGGCAGACGGGTCAGATAGGGCGTGATGCGCAGCATGTCGGCGGTGCGCCGCACCTGCGCGTCGATCTCGGCGGATGATTTGCCCTGGCGGCGCAGGGGCGAGGCGATGTTGTCGAACACCGTCATCGCCGGGTAGTTGATGAATTGCTGATAGACGATGGCGATGTCGCGATGGCGCACCGAAACGCCGGTCACGTCCTTGCCATTTTCCAGAACCCGCCCCGAACTGGGGGCGTCCAGACCGGCCATCAGCCGCATCAGGGTGGTTTTCCCGGCCAGCGTGCGACCCAGCAGAACGTTGAAGGTGCCGGGTTGAAGCGCCAGCGACAGGGGGTGAAGATGCAGGTCGGCGCCGACCTTTTTGGTCACGCCTTCAAGGGATACAGTCACCGGAGTCCTCCCATCGACAACCGCCCGGAGGTGTTTTCTGGGGCGGTGGCCGTTGCGTGTCGGCGCTGGTCGAACCATGCGCCGATGGCGTCCCGGATCGTGGCGTCCAGGTGCAGCCCAAGTTTGGAGCGGCGCCACAGGAAATCGTCGCCGCTGACGGCGAACTCCTCGGTGGCGGCGTAGGTCAGTTCGGCTTCATAAACCCCGCCGCCAAAGTCGCGGCCCAGGTCGGACAACGCGGCGGCCTTGCCCAACAACCGCTCGACCCGCGTGCCATAGGCGCGCGCCAGACGCGACGCGAGGTCTTCGGGCAGCCAGGGGCGGCGTCGGCGCAGATCGGTCAGGAAGCTGGAGAAATCGGCGTTGGCGATGTCGCCGCCGGGCAGGGCGAAATCGGCGGTCCAACTGCCGCCCTTGCGGCCCAGCGCGGTCAGCAGCTTGTCAGTCGCCTCTTCGGCCAAGCGGCGGAAGGTGGTGATCTTGCCGCCGAAGATCGACAGCATCGGCGCTTGCCCGGCGGGCGTGTCCATCTCCAACACGTAATCGCGGGTGACGGCGGACGCGTTGCCGCTGGCGTCGTCGAACAGCGGACGAACGCCGCTGTAGCTCCACACCACATCGGATTCGGTCACGGGGCGCTTGAAGTAGCGCGACACCGCCCGGCACATGTAGGTGACTTCGTCGGGGCTGATCGTCACCGCGCCGGGGTCGCCAGCGTAATCCAGATCGGTGGTGCCGATCAGGGTGAACTTGCCCTCATAGGGGATGGCGAAGACGATGCGGCGGTCGTCATTCTGGAAGATGTAGGCGTGATCGCCGTCGAACATCCTTGGCACGACGATGTGGCTGCCCTTGACCAGCCGGACCGACTTGTCGACCGTCGCGCCGGTGCGGCGGCTGATGACGTCGCGCACCCAGGGGCCGGCGGCGTTGACCAGGGCGCGGGCGCGCACGGTGCGGGTTTCGCCGCTGTCGGTGTTGACCAGGGTCGCAACCCATTCGCCGTTCAGACGTTGGGCCTTTTCGCAACGGGTGCGCGTCAGGATCTGCGCGCCGCGTTCGCGCGCGTCGATGGCGTTGAGCACGACCAGACGGCTGTCCTGCACCCAGCAATCGGAATATTCAAAAGCCTTGGTGAATTCGCCGGTCAACGGCTTGCCCGCCGGGCTGCGGGTCAGATCGACGCCATGCGATCCTGGCAGCAGCTTGCGTTTTCCCAAATGATCGTAAAGGAACAAACCGATGCGCACCATCCAGGCCGGGCGCATGCTGCTGTCGTGGGGCAAAATGAAACGCAGCGGCCAAATGATGTGCGGCGCGGCGCGCAACAGAACTTCGCGCTCTTGCAACGCCTCGCGGACAAGGCGGAATTCGTAATATTCAAGATAGCGCAGACCGCCATGGATCAGCTTCGTGCTGGCCGACGAGGTGGCGCCCGCAAGGTCGCCCTGTTCGCACAGCACCACCGACAAACCCCGACCGACCGCGTCGCGGGCGATGCCCGCGCCGTTCACGCCACCGCCGACGATCAGCAAATCCACCGCATCGCTGGACGCGTTCGTCATCGTTCCTCTCCGTGTCGCGCCGCCCCGTCTGGGGGTCGGCTGCTTTCGTTTTGGAACATACAATGTTCGTTAGCGCGTGTGAAGGAAAATGTTCGTCCGGCTGACCATATTTTGACGCTACGCTCAAATTGGGCGTTTGCCTACCGAAAACAGTGGGCGCGAAACAGCGCGTCGCACAGCCTCCGGCCCCAGCCCGAAGCGCCGCGCCAACGCTCCGCCGTTGGTGGTAGGCCATTGGCAATGCGTTGAATCGCGCAAGAAAAAAGCCCCCTTCTCCTCACGGAAGACGGGGGCTTCGCCGGGGATCGCGTCGCGGGATGGCGGCGCCGTTTCATCAGGCGGCGCGGATTCGCGTCAACAATTGGTCAACGTCCTGCGACAGGTCGCTGGATTGTTGCGAAAGAGCGCGTGTTGCGTTCAGCACCTTGGCGGCGGCGCTTCCGGTTTGATTCACCGCGTCGCCGACCACCGCCACGGTTTCGGAAATGCTCTGCACCGCGCCCGAAGCGTGGTTGATGCTGCGCGCGATTTCGTTGGTGGCGGCGACCTGCTCCTCCACCGCGCTGGCGACGATGGCGGTGATTTCGTCGATCTTGCCGATGGTGCGGCCAATCACGTCGATGGCCGACACCGCGCCCTGCGTGGTGGTCCGCACCGAGGCGACCTGTTGGGCGATGTCCTCCGTCGCCTTGGCGGTTTGGCTGGCGAGGTTGCGCACCTCTTCGGCGACCACGGCGAACCCGCGCCCGGCCTCGCCCGCGCGGGCGGCCTCAATGGTGGCGTTCAGGGCCAACAGGTTGGTTTGCCCGGCGATGGCGTTAATCATCCCGACGACGTCGCCGATCTTTTGCGCGGCGACGGCCAGCGCGTTCATCAGCTCGCTGGTGTGGCGGGCCTCGTCCACCGCGCCGCGCGCGATCTGGCTGCTGTCGCTGACCTGACGGGTGATTTCCGCGATGGAGGCCGAGAGTTGCGTGGCGGTGGAGGCCACCGTCTGCACGTTCATCGCCGTTTCCGCCACGGCTTCGCGCACCGCCGCCATCTGCTCGCTGGTCCGCTCGGCGGTCGCCGACATGCCTTCCGAGGCGCTGCGCATTTCCGCCGAGGTTGCGGCGATGGTGGTCGTCGCCCCCTTCACGCTGGCCTCGATGCTCGACGTGATGGCGGTGACGGTGCGCGCCCGCTCCTCCTCCGCTTGCTTTTGAATGGTTTCCTGCCGCGCGTGCAGATCCTGAATCTCAAAACTTTTGGCGCGGAAGATTCCCACGGTTTCGGCCATGTCGGTGATTTCGTCGCGCCCACCAACCGAGGCGTCGACCGTCAGGTCGCCCGCCGCCACCGCGCGCATCGCCGCGATCACCCGCAACAGGCGCTGGGTCAGCCGGTTGCGGACGTAGAACCATGCGATCAGGGCCGCCGACAGCAGCACAACGGCGGTGGTCGCGCTCTGGACGGCGACGGCGTGGGTCACGCCGTCTTCGGAAGCGGCGACGTCTTCCTCAACGCGCGCCTGCTGGCTGGCGACCACGCGGTCGATGGTTTGGCTGAGTTCGGTGGCGATGTTCAAGGTTTCGGTCAACGAGCCTTCAATGTCGGTCATCAGGCTGGTTTGTTCGTTGCGGATGCGAAAGACGCTGGTCGGTCCGCTGCCGAACACGGCCAAGCCATCGCGCGCCTTGACCAAGGCCGGGCGGTCCTGGTTGTCCTTCGGCACGCTGTCGATGGCGTTGTTCACGCGCAGCAAGGCCCAATCATATTTGGACCGGATGCTGTTGAGCGTCGCTCCGCTCGGCACGCTGGACGCGGCGGCGATCATGCCATAGGCAAGATTGCCATTCGCCTGGACGCCCATCAACGCGGTGATGATCGGCAACTCTTCGCCCGCCAACCGCTTGGCGAGCGTGGCCGCCGAATCGCCGCCCTGCGCGGTCGCCAAATCGCTGACGACGTTCTTCACCGACAGGGTCGACACCTCCAGCAAGGGGGCCACCAGATCGGTGAAATCCTCGTGCGACATCACCGCTTCAGCCACCAGATCGTTGAGTTTGCCTTCGATCGCCAGCCGGTCGCCGGTCAGCTTCCCAAGCTTTTCGATGTTGGCGGCCATGCGCTGCCCCAATCCGGCGACGGCGGCCAGATCATCGCCGCCGTTTGACCCAGCGGCGGCTTGCAGGGCGGCGATCCGCTCTTTCAACCCCGCCAGACGCTGAGTCAGGGCGCCCAGCCGTTCGTCGAGTTCAGCGGGCGCCGTCGCGCTGGCGACGGAGGGGGCGTTGGCGGCGATGGCCGTGCTCTCCTTGGCCAGCGACAGCGATTGCACGATGGACGGCACGCCATGCCGCCCGATTTGCGTCATCGACTGGCCCATGACGCCAAACGACCACCACGCCATCACGCTGGCGAAGGCCGCCAGCGCCGCCACCCCACCAAAGGCCAGAAAGAGGCGGCTTTGGATGCCCATGCGCAACCCGGTTGGGGAGCGCGGCGGCGCGGCGATAAACGCGGAGGTCATGTTCTTCTCCTATACGTCGATTGGCGTTCGCGGTTTGGCGGGCCAATGGCCTGGTGTGCAGTCCAGCGTGCGGCGATGAGCTTGGCTTCATAAGTCGGGGCGAACCCGTACAGACGAACAGACGCCCCCGCTTCGCGTCAAAAGCTGCGGGCGATCCATGATGGACGAACCATGCGTGCGCTGTGTTTCGAGATTGTCATATCATGAGCGTTTGCTTTCGTAAAGCAACATGCTTGTGTCACGAACAAGTTTGCGCATACGGTTGCAAAGGCTCATCCCGCCACTTGGCGGAAGAGCGAAGCGATGTGGCGGATGGTCGCGTTTTTCGCTTTGACCGATTCCGCGCGTCTGATTCACTGCGGCCGCCCACCTTGTTGATTTCGCCGGAGACATGCCTTATGGACGCGCGCCTTGACGCCGAACACCGTCAGCAAGAGATCGTCGCCCTGGTCCACGCCAAGGGGATGGTGCAAATCCAATGGCTGGCCGAGCATTTCGACGTCACGCCGCAAACCATTCGCCGCGACATTGAACATCTGGCGGGGCAGGCGGCGGTGCGCCGGTTTCGGGGCGGCGTCACCGTGCCGTCGAGCGTGGAGAACATCGCCTACACCACCCGCCAAACCCTGATGGCGGAGGAAAAGCGCCGCATCGCCGAGATGGTCGCCCGCCATGTGCCGGAAGACGCCTCGCTCTTCCTCAACATCGGCACGACGACGGAGGCGGTGGCCCAGGCGTTGCTCAGCCACAAGCGGTTGCGCGTGCTGACCAACAACCTGAACGTCGCCACCATCCTGCACAAAAACACCAACTTCGCCCTGTCCATCGCCGGTGGTCAGGTGCGCGAGCGCGACGGCGGCGTCATTGGCGAGGCGACGGTGGAGTTCATCCGCCGCTACAAGGTGGACATCGGCATCATCGGCATCAGCGGCATCGACAGCGAAGGCGACCTGTTGGATTACGACGAGCAGGAGGTTCGCGTCGCCCGCGCCATCATCGAAAGCTCGCGCCGGGTTTTTCTGGTGACGGACCACACCAAATTCGGGCGCAACGCGATGATCCGCATGGCCGACGTCCGCGTGTTGGACGATCTGTTCACCGACCGCCTGCCGCCGCCCGAATTGATGGAGGTTCTGACCAACGCCGATTGTCAGGTGCATGTCGCCGACGGTTCCGACCCGTCGGGGGCGGGGGACGAGGGCGGGTTCGAGGAGTGATCCAGCCTTTTTAGAATCCTCAGAACACGGCGCGCAGCAGGCCGAGCGTCCGTAGTCGGGCCAAGGCGGCGCTGTCGGCGTGAAAACTGCCGCGTTCGTCGCAGTTGAAGCCATGCCCGGCGGGGTAGAGGTGAACCGCCGCCGTCGGGTGACGCCGCCGGACCCCGTCCGCCACCGCCAGCGGAATGGCGTGGTCCTGCTCGCCGAAATGCAGCAGGGTGGGGACGCGCGGCGCGTCGTCCAGATGGTTGCTGATGTCGCCGCCGTAATAGGCGACGGCGGCGCGCAGCGGCAGGCGCGAAGCCGCCGCCCAGGCCAGACTGCCGCCCCAGCAATAGCCGACCACCGCCGCCGCGCCATCCCCGCCAAGATGGGCGAGCGCCGCCGCGAGATCCCGCAAAGCGGCTTCGGTGGCGACCTGGCCTTTCAGGGCGATTCCGCGCTCGACGCCCGCCTTGTCATAGGGCAGTTCGACCGCCGGTTCGGCCCGCTCGAACAGGTCGGGGGCGATGACGCGGTAGCCGTCCGCCGCGAAACCGTCGCAAACGGCGCGGATGTGGCGGTTGATTCCGAAAATCTCCGGAGCCAGGACGATTCGTCCGATTTCCGTCCCTAGCGCCGGGGCGTGATAGGCGCGGAATTGGTGGCCGTCCTCAGCCTGCAAGGTGATCCAGCCGCTTTCGTTTTCGCTCATGCCCGCGCTCTCTTCTGGTCGTCGCGTCGCCGCGTGTGGGGGATATGGGGCGGCGGCAAGCTGCGGCAACAGGGAAAATGATGGGGCGGCCCGTCTGACGCGCCGTTCACAAACAGGCTTGCCGAAGCCGCTTCACCCGACCACTCTCTTTCCTGTGGTTTGGTTCTTTCAACCGGCAGCCCGATCAGGTCGGGCAAGGACAGGCAAGCGGTGATTATCGAAAGCGACCTCAAGCTCGATTTCAAGGATGTGCTGATCCGGCCCAAGCGCAGCACCCTGCAAAGCCGCAACGACGTCAATGTGAACCGGACCTTCACCTTTTTGCACAACCAACGCGACTGGACCGGCTTTCCGCTGATCGCCGCGAACATGGACGTGGTCGGCACCATGGCGGTGGCGCGCACGCTGTCGCGCTTTGGCGCGATGACCGCCTTGCACAAGCATTACCGGGCCGAGGAGCTGATCGAGTTTTTCCAGGGCGACGAGTCCGGCAACGTCTTTTATTCGTTGGGCATCACCGACGCCGACCGCGAAAAGTTCAAGGCGGTGAAGGCCAAGGCCCCGGTGGACAAGCTGTGCATCGACGTCGCCAACGGCTACACCGAACGCTTCGTCGAGGTGGTGGCCCGCATGCGCGAGGAAAACCCCGACATCGTCATCATGGCCGGAAACGTCGTCACCGGCGACATGACGGAGGCGTTGTTGTTGGCCGGGGCCGACATCGTCAAGGTCGGCATCGGGCCGGGGTCGGTCTGCACCACCCGCAAAATGACCGGCGTCGGCTATCCCCAGCTTTCGGCCATCATCGAATGCGCCGACGCCGCCCACGGCCTGAAAGGGCAGGTGTGCGGCGACGGCGGTTGCACCGTGCCGGGCGATTTGTCCAAGGCCTATGGCGCCGGGGCCGATTTCGTCATGCTGGGCGGCATGTTGGCCGGACACGACGAATGTGAGGGCGACATCCGCTATGAAGAACGCGACGGCCAGCGGGTTCCCGCCGCCATGGTGTTTTACGGCATGTCGTCCGACACGGCGATGCACAAATACGCGGGCGGCGTCGCCTCCTACCGCGCGTCGGAGGGCAAGACGGTCGAGGTGCCTTACCGTGGCCCCATCGAAGGCACGGTGCAGGAGATCATGGGCGGCGTGCGCAGCATGATGACCTACATCGGCGCCACCAAGCTGAAGGAGGTTCCCAAACGCACCACCTTCGTCCGCGTCGGCGCGCAGTTGAACACCGTGTTCGGCGGCGGTTGAGAGCGGAACCCTGCGGCGGGGTGGCCCCCCGCCGCAAGAGCGATGGTCAGCTTCCCAGCGCGCTGGACAGGATGGCCTTGGCGTCGATCTTCGCCAACCCTTCGGCGAAGGCTTTGGCCATCGCCTCGCCCTTGGCGTCCTTGCGGAAGGCGATGTGCAAGGTCTTTTCTTCCAGGATCTTGCCGTTGAAGCGCAGCTTGTCCGCTGATTCTTTCAATTGGGGGGTGGTGCGGATCAGGTCGTTCATCACCGCGCGGTCGATCACCGCGATGTCGATCCGTTCAGCCAGCAGCTTTTTCAGGTTGGTCAGGTCGCTGTTGGCCTTGTCGGCGTGCAGTTCGCCCTTGGCGACGCGGGCGTCGAGGTCGTTGGTGTTCACGTAACCATCGACGACGCCGATTTTCTTGGTCTTCAGATCGTCCAGGTTGTTCCACGTCACCGGCGAGGCCGCGCGTTCGGCGAAGCCCAACGGGCTGGAGCCGAGCGGAGCGGAGAGGATGAAGTCCTTTTCGACGTCAGCCCCGGCGTATTCGGGGAAGTAACCTTGAAAATCACCGCCATCCTTGGCCAGCGCCACGGCGCGGTTCCATGGGTAAAAGGCGACCTCGATCTTGTAGCCGACGGCGGCGAAGGCGGCCTGGACCACGGCGACGGCGGCCCCCTTGTCCTTTTGGCTTTCACCGCTGAAGGGCGGCCAATCCAAGGAGGTCAGGCGGACGATCTTGTCTTGCGCGGCGGCGGGCAAAGTCAGCGCGACCAAAGCGGCCAGCGTCAAAAGAGAGCGGCGAACGGCGGTGACGGCGCGAAGCGGCATGGGCGACCCCCGGCGGACGTGAAGCGGAAAGACCATACGCTAGCATGGGTTTGCGCGTCTGTCGGGGGCAGAACCATGACAGAATGATGATGTTTTCGGACGCCCCTCAGAGCGCCCGGACCTGCATCTTGATCGGACCGTCGGCGCGACCGTTCACAAATTGATCGACGTAGGGGTTGCCGGACTGGTCGATGTCCTTGGCGTGGCCGGTCCAGATGATCCGGCCTTGGTGGATCATCGCCACCCGGTCGGCGATCTTGCGGGCGGACGCCATGTCGTGGGTGATGGTGACGGCGGTCGCCCCCAAATCCTTCACGCATTCGACGATCAACTCGTTGATGACGTCGGCCATGATCGGATCCAGGCCGGTCGTCGGCTCGTCGAAAAAGATGATTTCCGGCTCGTCGGCGATGGCGCGGGCCAGACCGACGCGCTTTTGCATGCCGCCCGACAGCTCCGACGGCGACAGCTCCGCCACGTCGGGCGTCAGGCCGACCGCGCCCAGCTTGGCGATGGCGATCTCCTTGGCTTGGGCGCGCGGCATGTGTTCGCCCTGAATCAGGCCGAAGGCGACGTTTTCCCAAACCGGCAGGCTGTCGAACAGGGCGGCGCCCTGGAACAGCATGCCGAATTTGTGCTGAAGCTTTTCCCGTTCGCGTGGGTTCAGTTTGGTGGTTTCCGCGCCGTCCACCCGGATCGAGCCGGAATCGGGGTGCAGCAGGCCAAGGATGCATTTCAGCATCACCGACTTGCCGGTGCCGGACCCGCCGATGACGACCAGGGATTCCCCTTTGCCGACCTGCAAATCAATGCCGTTCAGCACCTTTTTGGGGCCGAAATGCTTGGTCACGCCCTTCAGGGCGATTTTCAGCGGCGAGTTCGGCGGCGTTTGGTCGGCTTGCGGGTGCATGGGCTGGGCGCTCATTTCGTCGAGAAGAACATGCCGGTGATGAGGTAGTTCGTCACCAGGATCATGATGGAGGCCGACACCACCGCGTTGGTGGTCGCCGCCCCCACGCCCTGAGCGCCGCCCTTGGAATGGTAGCCGTGGTAGCAGCCCATCAGCGAAATCAAGAAGCCGAAGACCGCCGCCTTGACCAGACCGGAAATCACGTCCAGCGGCTCCAAAAACTCCCAAGTGCGGTTGATGTAGCTGCTGGCGTTGAAGTCCAGCCGGTAAACGCCGACCAGAAAACCGCCAAAGACGCCGATGATGTCGGCGACCAGCACCAGCAGCGGCAGCATCGCCAACCCGGCCATCAGACGCGGCGCCACCAGATATTTGAACGGGTTGGTGGACAGGGTGGACAGCGCGTCGATCTGTTCGGTCACGCGCATGGTGCCGATTTCCGCCGCCATCGCCGCGCCGATGCGTCCGGCCACCATCAGACCGGCCAACACCGGCCCCAACTCGCGCGTGATCGACAGGGCGACCACGGTGGCGATGGCGCCTTCGGCCTGGAAGCGGGAGAAGCCGCTGTAGCTTTGCAGGGCCAGCACCATGCCGGTGAACAACGCCGTCAACCCGACCACCGGCAAGGAGTAATAGCCGATGTCGATCATCTGGCGCAGGATTTGCCGGGGGTAGAAGGGCGGGCGCACGCAGTGCGACAGGGCCGTTCCGGTGAACATGGCGAGACGCCCGGTCGCTTCAAGAAAGACCAGGAACGCCCGGCCGGTGGCGGCAAGGAAACCCATCAGTCGGCCTGTGTCGTTGTCGTGGAAATCATCGTGATCGGATCACTGCGGCGAATCACTGGGGGGCGTAGGGGTCGGAATAGATCCGGTGGTAACGGGGGCCGAGCGAGGTCAGCACCTCATACCCGATGGTTCCGGCCTCCGCCGCCACGGTGTCGACCGGGCGGTTCGGCCCGATCAGCTCGACCAGCCCGCCGGGCTGCGCGGCGTGATCGGGCAGGCCGCTGACGTCCACCGTTATCAAATCCATGGAGATCCGCCCGACGATGGGCGCGGCGACGCCATCGACGTAAACATGGCCGCGACCGCTGAGCGAGCGCAGATACCCGTCGGCGTACCCCACGGCGATGGTGGCAATTTTCGTTGGTCCTTCAACGCGATGCGCCGCACCGTAGCCAACGGTCGCCGGGCTGTCAATCGAACGGACCTGAAGGATCCGGGCGTCCAGCCGCATCACGCCCCGCATCGGGTTGGCCGCGTGCGGCGTCGGATTGACCCCATAGAGCGCGCAGCCGGGCCGGGCGAGGTCGAAGTGAAAGGATGGGCCGTGGAAAATGCCCGACGAGTTGGCGAAGCTGGCCTTGGCGCTGGGCAGCCGGGCCAACGCGAGGCGGAACCGCCCCAACTGCTGGGCCGACATCGGCGACTCGATCTCGTCGGCGCAGGCCAGATGCGTCATCCAGAAACGCAGATCGACGCCGTCCAACCATTCCGGCGCGCGAACCAGCGCGTCCAACTCGTCCGGGCCAAGACCCAGCCGGTTCATGCCGGTGTCGAGATGGATGGCGGCGGGCAGAGCCTTGCCCTGGGCGTGGGCGAAGCGCCGCCACGCGGCGACCTCCCCCAGATGATTCAGCACCGGCCAGATGCGGTTGCCGACGAAATCGGCCTCGCTGCCGTGCGGCAGGCCGCCCAGCGACAACACGCGGGCGTCGGGCGCGGCGGCGCGGACGACCAGCGCCTCCTCAAACTGGGCGACGAAGAAGGTCGTGCAACCGGCGGCGCGCAGGGCGGGGACCACATGGGCGGCCCCCAGGCCATAGGCGTCGGCCTTGACCACCGCCGCGCATTCGGCGGGGGCCACGCGGTCGCGAAGCTGGGTCCAGTTGGCGACCACCGCGCCAAGGTCCACAGTGAGGATGGCGGCAGCGCGCCGGTTGAGGTCAGTCATCGTCCTGATTGCGTTGGTCAAGGTCGCCGAACTTGGTGAACTGGCCGTCGAAGTAGAGACGGACGGTTCCGATCGGACCATGGCGCTGTTTGGCGATGATGACCTCGGCGGTGTTGTGCACCTCGCCAAGCCGTTGCTGCCAGCGCTGGTAACGGTCGTTGAACTTGTCGTCGCTCTCGTCGGGCCGTCGGGACGGTTCGGCGCGTTCAAGATAATACTGTTCGCGGAAAACGAACATCACAACGTCGGCGTCCTGCTCGATGGAGCCGGATTCGCGCAAGTCGGCCAACTGGGGCCGCTTGTCCTCGCGCAACTCCACCGCGCGGCTGAGCTGCGACAGGGCGATGACGGGAACCTCAAGCTCCTTGGCGATGGCCTTCAGGCCGCGCGTGATCTCCGAGATTTCCTGCACCCGGTTCTCGCTGCCGCGCGAGGAAGAGCCGCGCAAAAGCTGAAGGTAATCGACCACCACCATGTTCAGGCCCGAGGTGCGCTTCAACCGGCGGCAGCGGGTGCGCACGGCGGACACCGACAAGGCGGGGGTGTCGTCCACGTAAAAGGGGCAGCGCGCCAGATCCTGGCTGGCCTGGACGAATTTCGGGAAATCGCTGTCGCGGATTTCGCCACGGCGGATCTTGTCGCCGGGAACCTCGACCACTTCGGCCAGAATACGGGTGGCGAGCTGTTCGGCGGACATTTCCAGCGAGAAGAAACCGACGACTCCGCCCTCCTGCCCGCCCGACCGCATGTGCGCGCGGGCGGCGTTGAAGGCGATGTTGGTGGCCAGCGCCGTTTTGCCCATCGACGGGCGTCCGGCGAGAATCACCAGATCGGACGGGTGCAGGCCGCCCAGCTTGCGGTCGATGTCGATCAGGCCGGTGGTCACGCCGGTGACGTGGCTGGACCGGCGGAAGGCCACCTCCGCCGTGGCGATGGCGTGCTTGACCGACTCGCCGAAGGCGACGAAGCCGCCCTGCACGTCGCCGGTCGAGGCCAGATCGAACAGTTGCTTTTCCGCCTCGCCGATCTGGTCCAGCGCGGTGACGTCGAGGTCGTGGCGGTACGCCTCGTTCACCATGTCGGTGCCGACTTCGATCAACTGGCGGCGGATGAACAGATCATGGATGGTCTTGCCGTAATCCCCGGCGTTGACCACGGTGACGACGTTCGCCGCCAATTCGGCCAAATAGGCGCTGCCGCCTTCGACCGCCAGTTCGGCGTCGTTGTCGAACAGCGACTTCAGCGTCACCGGGTTGGCGATCTGCCCCCGGTCGATCATCTTGGCGATGGCCGCGAAAATACGCTGGTGGACCGGGTCGTAGAAATGATCGGCGCGCAGGAACTCGCCAACCTTCTCATAGGCCTTGTTGTTGACCAGGATGGCGCCCAGCAGCGCCTGTTCCGCCTCCTCGTTGTTGGGCGGGGTGCGGTATTCCGGCGTCGCCTTCGCGGCGCCGGTCTGCGGGCGGGGGTCGAACAGCGTGGAGGTCTGGTTGCTCATGCGGGACACTGTAGCAGAAAACGGAACAAGAACGCTGCGCCGGGGCGCGGCGGTCTCGGGAAAAACCTGTGCATAAAAATTATCCACAGGCTGTGAACATCGGGGACAGTTCGTCGGGGCCGCCGGTCAGAGCTTGCGCGAACGGTCAGGGCTGCGCGGGTCGGGGGCGTCCTCCAGGGCGGTGAACACATTGTCGATGTGGTCGGCGACGCGGTACAGCCGGTCGCGGTCGATGCGGGCGAAGCCCTGCGCGACCATATGGTCGATCAGCCCCAGCAAGGGCCGCCAATAACCATCGACGTCGGCGATGACGATCGGCTTGTCGTGCAGGCGAAGCTGCTTCCAGGTCAGCACCTCGAACGCTTCGTCCAGCGTGCCGAGGCCGCCGGGCAGGATGACGAAGGCGTCGGATTTTTCCACCATCATCCGTTTGCGGGTGTGCATGCTGTCGACGACGTGCAGCTCGGTCAGGCCGGTGTGCTCGATTTCCGCCGATTGGATGTGGTCGGGGATGATGCCGACGACCTCGCCGCCCGCCGCCAGCGCGGCGTCGGCGACGATGCCCATCAAGCCGACCCGCCCGCCGCCGTAAACCAGCCGGATTCCCCGGCGGGCCAGACCGTCGCCCAGCGCGTGGGCGGCCTCTTTGTGGACGTCGGCGACCTGGGCCGAGGCCCCGCAATAGACGCAGACGGAGGAGAGGGTCTTCATCGCACCACACCCTTTCTTGGCGCTGCCCGCCGGAACCGGACGCTTGACGACGCGCCGACGGCGAACATTTTCTTCGTTGGACGGACGGAATAATCAGCCGCTCCCTGGCGTCAACCCCGGGACCGGCCCATTTTGGCCATGGTATCACCGGGAGGGACCACATGAACAACCGCGTCGTCAACGCCCTTGCAGCCGCTTCCCTGTCCGCTCTGCTCGTCGCCGCCTTTGGCGGGATGGCCGGGGCCGCCGATCCGGCGGACATGGTCAAGGAACGCCAACAGACCATGAAGAAGCTGGGCGGCGGCATGGGCGCCGTCGCCAAGTTCGTCAAGAACGAGGGCGGCACGCTGGAAGACGCGGCCAAGGGGGCCGAAGCCGTGCTGGCCGTGGCCAAGCTGGACGCCAAGGCGGTGTTCGTCCCCGGCACCGCCGTCGGCGTGGGCGAAAGCGCCGCCAAGCCGGAGCTGTGGCAGAGCTGGAGCGTCGCCGAGGAGCGTTGGAAGGCCGTGGAGCCGGCGGCGATGAAGCTGGGCGAGGCGATTAAGGGCGGCGACCGCGCGCAGATCGCGCAGGCTTTGGGGGCGACCTCCAAGACCTGCGGCACGTGCCACGAAGATTTCCGCGTCAAGAAGCAGTAAGCGGCCATGCGGCGTCGGGCTTGGCCCCTGACGGCGCGGGCGTTGCCGCTCGTCCTGCCGTTCGTCCTGGTGGCGGGCGGCGGGGCGTGGGCGGCGGACGCCGACGCGGTCGCCCGTGGCGGTTATCTGTTCCAGGCGGCGGGCTGTCTGGGCTGCCACACTAACGAGAAGGCGGGCGGCGCGCCGCTCACCGGCGGGCGGGCGTTGGTCACGCCGTTCGGCACCTTCCACACCCCCAACATCACGCCCGATCCGGTCAACGGCATCGGGCGGTGGAGCGACGCCGATTTCATCCGCGCCTTCCGCGAGGGCGTGCGCCCGGACGGCGCGGCGCTGTTTCCGGCCTTTCCCTACGCCAGCTACACGCGGATGACCGACCGCGATTTGCTGGATCTGAAAGCCTATCTGTTCGCGCAAAAGCCGCAGGCCGTGGCCAACAAGCCGCACGACCTGTCGCCGCCCTTTTCCTGGCGCTTCCTGGTGCCGGGCTGGCAATGGATGTACATGACGCCGGGTCCGGTCGCCGACGATCCCGGCAAACCGGCGGCGTGGAATCGCGGGCGCTATCTGGTGGACGCGCTGGGCCATTGCGGGGAATGCCACACGCCGCGCTCGCTGCTCGGCGGGTTGGACCAGAGCCGCTATCTGGCTGGAACGCCCGACGGCCCGGACGGCGACAAGATCCCGAACATCACCGCCCACCCGGTCAAGGGGCTTGGCAAATGGTCGGACGGCGATCTCGCCATGCTGCTGGAACTGGGGTTGAAGCCGGACGGCGACGTGGCGGGCGGGGCGATGGGCGAGGTGGTGCGCAACAGCACCTCCAAACTGACGGCGGAGGACCGCGCGGCGATCATCGCTTATCTGAAGACCGTGCCGCCCAAGGAGTGAGCGGCGCCGCGTGAAAATGCCGCTCGTATCGCCGACGGCGGGCGGGCTATCTTGCGGGATCGTTGGATCGACGCAAGGCGGGCGGACCCAAGGGCATGAGGCTGGTGTGGAACAGCGCGAGGCGGGGGATGCGGGTCGGCCTGGTGGCCGGAACGTTGTCTCTGCTTGCGCAGATTCTGCTGTGGGCCTGGATGCCGACGGCGGTCGCCGCCGCCGACGGGGTTTCCCTTGGCGGAATTCTGGTGTGCACCCCAAGCGGGTTTAAAGCGGTCGCCTTGAACGATCAGGGCGATGCCGACGCGCCGACCCCGGCGCTGGGGCAAGATGGTTGTCCGCTCTGCCCCCTGATTGGCGGTTTGGCGTTGCCGCCACCGGATTTGTTCGCGTTGACGTTGGTTCTCCGTCCGTTTGATGGGGCGCCAGGAGCCGAACGCCACAGCGTCTCAACATGGTTCCTCTACAATCTTCAGGCCCGCGCCCCTCCTGCCTTCGGTTGATCCGTGTTTCACCGATTTTGGATTGGCGGCGTCCGGCGATGTCCGGTCGCGCCGTATGATTGCATGAGGAGAGTTTGCAATGGCGCGTTTGTTGTGTCTGGCCACCACCTTGGTTCTGTTGGGCGCGAGCGCCGCTTCGGCGCATGGTTTCAAAGCGGGCGAGGTCGAAATCGATCATCCCTGGTCACGCGCCACCGCGCCGTCCGCCGCCAACGGCGCGGCCTATTTCGTGCTGAGCACCAACGGGAAAGAGGAGGACCGCCTGCTGTCGGCCTCCACCCCGGTGGCGGACAAGGCTGAGCTGCACACCCATCTGATGGACAACGGCGTCATGAAGATGCGCCCGGTCAACGCCATCGAGGTCGCCCCCGGCTCCCCCACCGCGCTGGCCCCCGGCGGCTTGCACGTCATGCTGCTTGGGCTGAAGCAACCGCTGGTCAAGGGCAAGAGCTTTCCCTTGACCCTGGTCTTTGAAAAGGCCGGGCCGACCGTGGTGCAGGTCGATGTTCAAGGGGCGGGGGAAACCGCGCCCAACCATGGCGGCGGCGCGGGCCACATGGACCATCAGGCCCCGGCGAAGCCATAAGATCGGGCGATGGCGCGCGGCGGTGAGCGATCGCCGCGCGCCGCGCCTTATTGATCGACGCCCCGGCGCTGCGGGCGGTTCAGGCTGGGGGCGATGACCGCGCCCAGCAGGCCGAACAGCAGCGGAATCGACAAAAACAGGCTCCAATGCGGCGGGCGTTCGGCGGCGTGCAGCAGCGTGCGCAACCCGGCGACGTCGAAGGCCAGCAGCAAGGCCACGAACAGCCCGCCGCCAAAGGCCCCGGCGGCGAAGCCGGGCAGCAGGCGGCAAAACAAGGCCCAACCGGGCGGCGGGCGTGAAAGCCGTCCCAACGGGTCTTCGTGTTCGGGATCATGCATGGCGGACGGCGGTCGCGGTGGCTTGGACAAGGCCAAAGGACATAGTCCAATTGAGGGGGAATCCGCCATCCTTTTGATGCGGTGCAATGTTTTTGGCGATGCTAGGAGGGTTGCGGCGCCGGGGCGCTGGCCGCGCGCCCGGCGTGATTGTCGGCGTTCCGGTTTGAAAGCGGGTTACATGGCCAAACCAACCTTGGTGACGGGCATTGGCGCGAAGCCGGTCAGCGCTTCCACCCGGCGCAACCATGAGGTGATGGCGGGGTAGGGGGCCAACGACACGTCGCCTTCCTCCGCGTGAGCGATGTAGGAGTAGAGGGCGACGTCGGCGATGGTCGGCGCGTCGGCGGCGACGAAGCTCCGTCCGGTCAGATGACGATCCAGAACGGCGAACAGGCTGTTGGCGATGGTCTTGGCCCGCTCATGGTCCAGCTTGGCCCCGAAGACGTTGACCAACCGGGCGCTGGCCGGGCCGCTGGCGACCGGACCGGCGGCGACGGACAGCCATTGCTGAACCCGCGCCGCGCCCAGCGCGTCTTGTGGCAGCCACGCGCCGGTCTGGTCATAGGTCTTGGCCAGATAAACCAAAATGGCGTTGCTGTCGAACAGCACGGTCGCGCCGTCTTCCAACACCGGGATCTGGCCGAACGGGTTCATCGCCAGAAATTCCGGCGTCTTGTGCGCGCCTTTCATCAAATCGACCTCAACGAGTTCATGCGGCAGACCAAGCAGCGACAGGAACAGGTGAACCCGGTGGGCGTGGCCGGACAACGCATGGCGGTGAAGACGGATGGTCATGGGGTGATCCTCTGGCAAGGGCTGGTTGGAGAGCAGGCGCGATTGGCCGGTCTTGATAGGGTTTGCTTCGCGCCGACGCGCCCATCAGTACGCCTTGTCGGGGGTCGATAGAATTTGCGAAACTGGAAAGGCATTCTTCCGATTTATGGAAGAATAGCTTGTCGGCGGGTTTGACTTTCCCATGGCCCGCCGTTTGTCCGGGCGCGCCCATTCGTGCTACTGAAGGTTCGCCGGTTCGAGGGGGCCGGTCAGGGAGAGGTCGGTTGCTGAATGGGTGCGAAGGTGAAGCGAAACGCGTTATTCCGCAGTCTTGCCGTGATCCTGCTGACCGGGGTTGTTCTCTATGGCCTGTGGTTGGCCGGATCGGTGAAACCGGAACATTCGGTTGCGCCGCCGCCGATGAAGCAGGCGACGCCCTTGCCGTCACCGCCAGCCCCTCCGGCGGCGGTGACGACGCCGCGTTTCGATGTGGTGCGGATCGCTCCCGATGGCGAAGCGGTCTTGGCCGGACGGGCGGCCCCCGGCGCCACCGTGGTGGTCCGCGACGGCGCGGCGCCCGTCGGTTCGACGCCCGTCGGCTCTGTCACGGCGGATGGACGCGGCGAATGGGTGATGCTGCCTGAAAAACCGCTGACGCCCGGCACGCGCGAGTTGGGTTTGAGCGAGGTCCGTCCAGGAACAAGCGAACCGGTCTTGTCCGACAAGGTGGTCGTCGTGATGGTGCCCGATCCGCCATCGGAGACTCCGACGAAGCCCGCGCCAGCCCCCTCGTCCGCGCCCGTCGCGCCGTCCCCTCCGGCGGCGACGGCCTTGGTGGTGGCGGTGCCGCGCGCCGGATTGGGAAGCGCTGGGACGGACAGCGGCGGCAGTTCCTTGTTGCAGGCGCCGCAGGGCGCGCCCAGGCCCACGCCCGCGCCGACGCAAATGGCGAACGGGAAACCCGCCGACGCCCCAGCCCCGCCGGGCGGCGTGTCGGTCGAAACCATGGATTACGACCCGGTCGGACGGGTGGCGCTGGGCGGTCGGGCCGGGCCGAACAGCCATGTTCAGCTCTATCTCGACAACATTCTGGTGGGCAGCGCCCACACCGACCCGCAAGGCCACTGGCGTCTGACGCCGGACAAGCTCATCGACCCTGGTCTCTACACCTTGCGCGCTGACGAGGTGAACGACACTGGCAAGGTGGTGGCGCGGGCGGAACTGCCGGTGCAGGTCTCGACGCTGCCCACCGACATGACCGATGGGCGCAGCGTGGTGGTTCAACCGGGCAACAGCCTGTGGCGCTTGGCTCGGCGAACCTTGGGCGACGGCATGCTGTACACGACGATCTACGCCGCAAACCGCGATCAGATCCGCAACCCGGACCTGATTTATCCGGGGCAAATCTTTACGGTGCCGCCGGGCGCGCAACCGCCCAGCGACCCGCCGCCCAGCAATTAAGGGCGAACATTAGGAAACCGGCGGAACGCGCCCTGCCGCCGCCCAACCGGCGGGCGTCAGGCGCAACCGCTCCGGGCCGCCGCCCGCCGGGTTCGACTCCAGCGTCACCAACTCACGATCCTCGAACCAGGCCCAGCGGCTGACGTCGGCGGTGGTGGCGGTCCAGCCGTCGGCCAGCTTTTGCAAGGTCGCCACGTCGGCGGCGGCGATGGGGAATTTCGGGCGGGCTGCCGGGCGGGCGGGCGCGGGCGGCGCAGGCAAGGGCGGCGCGTCGGCCCCGGCGCGGGCGCGGATCCAGTCGGCCTGATAGGCGCGCGTCGCCTGCTCCAGTTCGGCGCGCGCCTGTTCCAGCGGGCAGCGCAGATAGGATTCGAGCAGCGCGCGCAGCGCGTCGGGGGTGGCGGGCGTGGTCATGGGATCAACCTTGTTGGTCAACGCGGGGAAGGACGGAAAAAACGCTCACAACCAGCCGATCCGTTTGAAGCGGACGAACAGCCCGCCGCAGACCAGCGCGATCACCGACAGCGCCGCCGGATAGCCGAAGCGCCAATGCAACTCCGGCATCACCTCGAAATTCATCCCATAGATTCCGGCGATGGCGGTCGGCACGGCGAGGATGGCGGCCCAGGCGGCGAGCTTGCGCGTCACGTCGTTCTGGCGGGCGGCGGCGACGATCATGCTGGTTTCAAAGGCGAAGGACAAAATCTCGCGCAACGAGCCGATCTGTTCGTTGACGCGGATCACATGGTCGTGGACGTCGCGGTAATAGGGCCGGATGTCGGTGTCGATCATCGGCAAGTCGAAACGCTCCAACCGCGAACACACCTCCAACAGGG
Source organism: Azospirillum sp. FG154 (assembly GCF_057809575.1). Lineage (NCBI taxonomy): Bacteria > Pseudomonadati > Pseudomonadota > Alphaproteobacteria > Rhodospirillales > Azospirillaceae > Azospirillum > Azospirillum sp. FG154. Next base: position 56,362 of record NZ_JBMDKF010000029.1, read on the forward strand.
GGGAGGCGGCGCGGCGCAGCCGTTCCAGATCGCGGCGCAACTGGTGGATCCGCTCGATCTCCGCCGTGCCGGGGGGCTGGCGCATCAGGTGGGCTTCCAGCTCCTCGACCTTCCCGGCCATCTGGTCGAGCACGGGGAAATAGCAATCGACGACGTAATCCATCACGGCGTAGACGACGAAATCCTCGCCATGCTTCAGCAAGGCGGGCGCGGCCTCGCAGCGCGCCCGCACCGGCGAATAGGTGGTCGAGGGGCCGTGCCGCACGGTGACGACATAGCCCTTGCCGGTGAAGAGATGGGTTTCGCCCAGGATCAGGCTTTCGCCGTCCAACCGCGCCGTGCGCAGCACCATGAACAGGCTGTCGCCATAGACCTCCAGCTTGGGCCGCTGGTGGGCGTGGAGCGCGTCCTCCACCGCCAACTCATGCAGGCCGAATTGCTGTTTGACGTCCATCAGCAGCGGCTCGTCCGGTTCCCACAGGCCGATCCAGACGAAATGGTCGGGCTTGGCGGCCCAGGCCCCGGCCTCGCCCACCGGGATGTCGGCGACGCGCCGCCCATTGCAATAGGCGACGCTGGCGACGATGCCGGGTTCAGTCGGCGCGGAGGGATGGGACGTGTTGGGAGTCGGTTGGGCCAGCATGGATGGAAAGGCCGCTGTTCAGGTGGACGCGTGCGATTGAGTATGGATCCTATAGCACGCCCGGCAATCTGGAACACAGCCCTGGCCCGCTCGCCTGACCTCAGACGTCCTCATCCCCCCCGACCGGAGCCGATCAGACGGACGCGGCCCGCTTGCGACAGGTCGGGCAGGGTGGCGAACACGGTTTCTTCGGTCAGTTCGCTGATGAGGCGGCGCTTGGCGCGGGCGGCCTCGGCGGCGGCGCGCAGGGCTTGCGGGTCGAAGGGGGTGGTTTCCAACAGCGCGCGCACAGCCCTTCCGGCGACGCGGTATTCCTCGCTCAGGGCGGCGAAGCGGGCGCGTTGCGGCTCGAAGGCGGCGCGCAGGCGGGCGGCGTCGTCGTCCGACAGATCGGGGGCGATCCGCTCGACGAAGCGGTCGGGCATCGGGCGGTAGGGCGGCGGCCCCGGCGGGTGACGGCTGGCGATCAGCATCGCGCCCAAAAACAGGTTGAGGGCGACGGACAGCAGAGCCAGCGCGCGCAGACTGACGAAGGACGGCAAGCGGAAGGCGGCGAGGCCCGTCATCGGGAATCTCCATCGAACAGGGTGGTCACGTCGTCGCTCAACAGGGCGACCGTCTGACCGCGTGGCAGGCTGGGCGGGGCGGCAAGCTGGTTCCCCGCCACCCAGCCGAGCGTGACCAGGGCGACGCAGAGCGCCGCCGCCGTCCAGCGCGGCGTGCGACCCAGCAGCAGAACCATCAGCGTGTCCTGCGGCGTCGCCCGCGCCGTCCGCGCGACTTGGGTCAACAGGCGGGCGGCGCGGGCCTCGTCGATCAGGGGCGCCGCGCCGGTCAACAGCCGGTCGAACGCCTCGGCTTCAATCCGCGCGGCGCGCAGGCGGGGAGAGGCGGCGAGCGCCCGTTCGGCCTCCGCCCGCAATTCCGGCGGCCAGCGCGTGGCGTCGGCCCCAAAATCGGCGAGATGCTGGAGGAATTGGCTTTCGGTCATGATGGCTCCCTCCCGGCGCTCAGCGCCGTTTTCAACGCGGCCCGCGCCCGCGCCAGCAGCGAGGCGAAGGCGCTTTCGCCCAATCCCAGAACGTCGGCGGCCTGCCGTTGGCTCAGCCCGTCCTGGTGAAACAGCACCACGGCGGCGCGCTGGCGGTCGGGCAGGGCGTCCAGCGCCCGGTTGACCTGGGCGGCGGTCTGCCGTTCGGCGATGCGGTCCAGCGCGTCGGGCGCGCCGTCGGGGATCGCCTCGGCGTCGTCCAGCGGCGACCAGCCCGGACGGCGGCCCCGGTCGATGGCCAGATTGACGATGATCCGGTAAAGCCACGTCCCGAACGCCGCCCGCGCCCCGTCCCACCGCGCGGCGTGCCGCCAGACGCGCAAGAACGCCTCCTGCGCGACGTCGTCGGCGTCGGACGGGTTGCCGGTCAAACGTTGGGCCAGCGCCACGGCGCGCCGCATGTGGCGCGCGGCCAGCCGGTCGAAGGCGTCGGCGTCGCCGCCCGCCACCCGCGCCATCAGCGCGTCGTCGCTGTCCTCCGTGCCGGTCATCGCTGCACCGTTCGCCGTGGTGTTCGGCAGAGTTACGGCAAGCGGCCAGGAAACGCACCTGTTCGTCGCAGCCTCCCTCCGCTATTCCGTCGGAGCCGCTGGCGCAGGCGGCGGCGCGTCGCTGAGCGTGTGGCGGGCGCGTTTGCGGCCCAGCGCCAGCCTTTCCAGCGTCAGATACAGGACCGGCGTGGTGTAGAGCGTCAGCATTTGGCTGACCAGCAGCCCGCCGATGATGGCGACGCCCAGCGGGCGGCGCAGCTCGCCGCCGGTTCCATAATCGAAGGCCAACGGCACGGCGCCCAGAAGGGCGGCCATGGTGGTCATCATGATTGGGCGGAAGCGGACCAGCGCCGCTTCGCGGATCGCGTCGAAGGGTGACAGGCCGCGTTCGCGTTCGGCCTCCAGCGCGAAGTCGATCATCATGATGGCGTTCTTCTTGACGATGCCGATCAGCAGGATCAGGCCGATCATCGCCACGATGGACAGCTCGTAGCCTGTCAGGATCAGCGCGATCAACGCCCCCAGCCCGGCGGACGGCAGGGTGGACAGGATGGTCAGCGGGTGGATCAGGCTTTCGTACAGCACCCCCAGCACGACATAGATGGTCAGCAGCGCCGCGACGATCAGCAGGGGCTGGCTTGATTGCGATTGCTGGAAGGCGCGCGCCGTTCCCTGGAACCCGGCGCGGATGCTGGCGGGCATGCCGATGTCCTCCGCCGCCCGCGCGATGACCTCGGTCGCCTGCGATAGCGACACGTCGGGGGCGAGGTCGAAGGTGAGGTTGGCGACGGGAAAGCCGCTTTGGTGTTGGATCGAGGCCGCCTGATTGCCGATGGTCACGCTGACCACGGCGGACAGCGGAACCAGACCGGCCCGGCCCGGCACATGGATTTTCTTCAGCGCGTCGGGACCAAGCGCGTCCTTGGGATCGACCTCCAGCACCACCTTGTGCTGATTCTGCATCAGATACATGGTGGAGACTTGGCGCTGGCCGAAGGCGTCGTAGAGCGTCGCCTCCAGCGCGCTCAACGACACGCCCAGACGGGACGCGGCGTCGCGGTCCACCACCACGTTGGCTTGCACCCCGCCATTCTGGCGGTCGTTGGCGACGTCCACCAGTTCGGGCAAGGTCCGCAGCTTTTCCACCAGCCTTGGCGCCCACAGATTCAGGGCGTTGATGTCGGTGTCTTGCAGGGAATAGAGATACTGGCTGCGGCCCTGCCGCCCGCCCATGCGGATGTCCTGCACCGGCGTCAGGAACAGTTGCACCCCCGGCACGCGGGCGGCGCGTTGGCGCAGGCGCGGCAGGATGACGGACAGCTCGTCCCGCTCTGCGCGCGGCTTCAACGCAACGAAGACGCTGCCGGAATAGGTTCCGCCCGGCCCGCCGCCGCCGATGGACGCGCCGACGCTCTCCACCGCCGGATCGCCGGAAACGGCGTCTTGCAACGCGCGCTGGCGAGCGAGCATCGCCTGGAACGAGATGTCGGGCGGCGGGTCGCTGAAGCCGTTGAGCATCCCGGTGTCCTGCTGCGGCACGAAGCCTTTTGGCACCTGCCCGTAAAGCCAGACGCTGACCCCAATGATGGCCAGCGTGACGCCCAGCATGATTCGGCGATGCGCCAGCACCCAATCCAAGCCGTCGGCGTACAGGCCGAACAGCCGCGCGCCGAGCCAATCCAGCGCGCGGGCGACGCGGCCCGGCGGCTTGCGGTCGGCTTCGGCGGTCAGCAGATGGGCGCACATCATCGGCGTCAGCGTCAGCGAGACGACGGCGGACACGGCGATGGCGACCGACAGAGTCACCGCGAATTCGCGGAACAGCCGCCCCATGATGCCGCCCATGAACAGGATGGGGATGAAGACGGCGACCAGCGACAGGCTGATCGACACCACGGTGAAGGCGACCTGCCGCGCCCCCTTGATCGCGGCGGCGAAGGGCTTCTCCCCCTGTTCGATGTGGCGGACGACGTTTTCAATGACGACGATGGCGTCGTCCACGACGAAGCCGACGGAAATCGTCAAAGCCATCAGCGAGAAATTGTCCAGGCTGTAGCCGATGGCCCACATCGCCGCGAAGGTTCCGGCCAGGGACAGCGGCACGGCGGTGGCCGGAATGACGGTCGCCCACAGCCGCCGCAGGAACAGCGCCATCACCATCACCACCATGGCCACGGTGATCGCCAGAGTCTTTTGCACGTCGGCGACCGACGCGCGGATCATTGGCGTGCGGTCGCTGCGGATGGCGATGTGAACGCTGGGCGGCATCCAGCCTTCCAGCACCGGCAGTTCGGCGCGGATGGCGTCCACCGTCTCCACCACGTTGGATCCGGTCTGCTTCATCACGTTGATGAGCACGGCGCGCTGGCCGTCGTACCACGCGGCGGTGCGGCTGTTTTCCGGCGCCTCGATCACCTCGGCGACGTCGCCCAGCCGGATGGTCGCCCCGTTCTTGTCGCTGACGATCAGGTTGCGGTAGGCGTCGGCCCCGAACAACTGGTCGCTGGCCCCGATGGACCAGGATTCCTCCGCGCCGTCGAAGCTGCCCTTGGGGCTGTTGGCGTTGGCGTTGGCGATGGCGCTGCGGATGTTTTCCAGGCTGACGCCCATCGACGCGGCGGCGGCGCTGTTGGCGCGCACGCGGACGGCGGTTTTCTCCGCCCCGTTGATGGTGACTTGGCTGACGCCCTGAATCTGGCTGAGGCGCTGGCCGATGACGGTTTCGGCCAGCGAAAACACCTCCCCCGGCGGCAGGGTGGCGGAGGTGACGGCCAGAACCATGATGGGCGCGTCGGACGGGTTCAAGCGGCGCAGGCGCGGCGGGTTGGGCAGATCGGCGGGCAAGTCGCCCCCCGCCGCGTTGATCGCCGCCTGCACGTCGCGCGAGGCCGCTTCGATGTCGCGGTTCAGGTCGAACTGGATGATGACCGACGTGCTGCCCGACGTGCTGTTCGACGTCATTTCCGACACCCCGGCGATGCGGGCGAGCCGTCGTTCCAACGGGGTGGCGACCGAGGCCGCCATGGTTTCCGGGCTGGCGCCGGGCAGCGAGGCGCTGACCAGGATGGTGGGAAACTCCACCTGCGGCAGCGGCGCCACCGGCAGGAAGCGGTAGGCGACCAGGCCGACCAGCAACAGCCCGATCATCAACAGCGAGGTGCCGACCGGGCGGTGGATGAAGGGGGTGGAGAGCGCCATCGCCGCTTACTCCGCCGCCGCCGTTTGGCCGGGCGCCGCCGCGTCCTTCATGTCAACGGCGGCGGTCTTGCGGCGCGGGCGCAGCAGACGGCCCAGCCGGTCCATGTAGAGATAGACCACCGGGGTGGTGTAGAGCGTCAGGACTTGGCTGACCAGCAGCCCGCCGACGATGGCGACGCCCAGCGGTCGGCGCAACTCCGACCCTGTGCCATGCTCCAGCGCCAGCGGCAGCGCGCCCAGCAAGGCCGCCATCGTCGTCATCATGATCGGACGGAAGCGCAGCAGCGAGGCTTCGTAGATCGAGCGTTCCGGGGGCAACCCGTGATGACGTTCGGCCTCAAGCGCGAAGTCGATCATCATGATGGCGTTTTTCTTGACGATGCCGATCAACAGCACGATGCCGATCAAGGCGATCAGCGACAGATCATGGCCGGTCGCCATCAGCGCCAGAATCGCCCCGACCCCGGCGGACGGCAGGGTGGACAGGATGGTGATCGGGTGGATCGTGCTTTCATACAGCACGCCCAGCACGATGTAGACGGCGACCACCGCCGCCAGGATCAGCCAGGGCTGAGTGTCCAACGAAGACCGGAACTCGGCGGCGGTTCCGGCGAAGCGCGCGGTGGCGGTGTCGGGCATGCCGATGCTGGCGCGGGCCTGCTGAATCGCCGTCACCGCGTCGCCCAACGCCACGCCGGGCGCGACGTTGAAGGACAGGGTGACGGAGGGGAATTGCCCCTGGTGGGTGATGACCAGCGGCGCCGTGGTCCGCTCCACTTTCACCAACCCGTCGAGCGGCACGACGCCGCCGCCGCTGGACTTCACATAGATTTTCGACAGGGAGGCCGGATCCATCTGAAAGGACGGCTCGACCTCCAGAATCACCCGATATTGGTTGGTCTGGGTGTAGATGGTGGAGACTTGGCGCTGGCCGAAGGCGTCGTACAGCGTGTCGTCGATGGTCTGCGGCAGCACATGCAGGCGCGACGCCGCGTCGCGGTCGATGGTCAGATAGACTTGCAGGCCGTAGGGCTGCTGGTCGGTCGCCACGTCGGTCAGTTCGGGGCGGGCGCGCAGCGCCGCCAGCAGGCGCGGCGTCCAGTTGTTCAACTCCTGCGGGTCGGCGTCCTGCAAGACATATTGGTATTGGGTGCGGCTGACCCGGCTGTCGATCTGAACGTCCTGCGCCGCCTGCATGAACAGGGAAATGCCTTGCGCGTCCGCCGTCGCCGCGCGCAGCCGGGCGATGATCGCGTCCGCCGAGGCGTCGCGCTGGTCGCGCGGTTTCAGGGCGATGGTCAGGCTTCCGGCGTTGGTGGTCGGGTTGACCGACCCGGCGCCGACGAAGCTCGCCACCGCCGCCACGTCGGGATCCCGGCGGACGATTTCGGCCACCGCGCGTTGCCGCTCGCTCATCGCCTTGACGGAGATGGAGGGGGCGGCGTCGGTCACGCCCATGATGACGCCGGTGTCCTGCTGCGGCAGGAAGCCTTTCGGCACGACGTCGTACAACCACAGCGTCGCCGCCAGCGTGGCGATGGTGACGGCCAGCGTCGTTGGCTGGTGGCGCAGGACAAAGCGCAGCGACGTGGCGTAACCGTTCAACAGCCCGTCGAACACCCGCTCGCTCCAGCGAAACAGGGCGTTTTGCGGCTCCGCGCCGTCCGGTTTCAGCAGCCGGGCGCACATCATCGGCGTCAGCGTCAGCGAGATGACCGCCGACACCAGAACGGCGATGGACAGGGTGATGGCGAATTCGCGGAACAGGCGGCCCACCACGCCGCTCATGAACAACAGCGGGATGAAGACGGCGATCAGGGACAGGGTCAGCGACACCACGGTGAAGCCGATCTGCCGCGCGCCTTTCAACGCCGCCTGCATCGGGCTTTCGCCCTCCTCGATGTGGCGGACGATGTTTTCGATCATGACGATGGCGTCGTCGACGACGAAGCCCGACGCGATGGTCAGCGCCATCAAGGACAGATTGTCCAGGCTGAAGCCGCACAGCGCCATGATTCCGAAGGTGCCGATCAACGACAGCGGCAGGGCGGCGGCGGGAATCAGCGTCGCCCACGCCTTGCGCAGAAAGACGAAGATCACCATCACCACCAGACCGGCGGTCAGCACCAGCGTCTTTTGCACGTCGGCGACGGAGGCGCGGATGGTCGCCGTCCGGTCGGTCAGCACCGCCATGGTGATTTGCGGCGGCAGGGAGGCTTGCAGCGACGGCAGCAGGGCGTGAATGCGGTCCACCGTGTCGATGATGTTGGCGCCGGGCTGGCGCTGGACGCTCACCAGCACCGCCGGTTTGCCGTCATGCCAGGCGGCCAGCCGGGTGTTCTCCACCGAATCCACCACCGCGCCGATGTCGGACAGCCGCACCGGCCCGCCATTCTTGTAGGTGACGATGATGGGACGGTAGGCGGCGGCGTTTTCGATCTGGTCGTTGACGCCGATGGACCAGCTTTGGCGCGGCCCGTCGAAGCTGCCCTTGGGGGCGTTCACGTTGGCCTGGGTGATGGTGGTCCGCACATCCTCCAGGGTCAGGCCAAGACCGGAAACCGCCGCCGGATTGACCTGGACCCGAACCGCCGGGCGCAAGCCGCCCTCAATCCCGACATAGCCGACGCCGTCCACCTGCGACAGCTTTTGCGCCAGCAGCGTGTCGGCGGCGTCGCTGACGGTTTCCAGCCGCAGGTTGTCGGCGCTGAGCGCCAGAACCATGATCGGCGCGTCGGCGGGATTCACCTTGTCATAAACTGGCGGGTTGGGCAGCCCCTTGGGCAAGCCGCCCGCCGCCGCGCTGATGGCGGACTGTACGTCTTGCGAGGCCGCGTCGATGTTGCGCGACAGGGAGAATTGCAGGGTGATGGTGGACAGACCGAAGGAGCTGGTCGAGATCATCGACGAAATCCCGGCGATCTGCCCCAATTGCCGCTCCAGCGGCGCGGTGACGGAGGAGGCGATGACCTCGGGCGCGGCGCCGGGCAATTGGGTGGTGACGCGCACGGTCGGAAAATCGACGGTCGGCAGCGAGGAAATCGGCAAGGCGCCGTAGCCGAGCAGCCCAAGCAGCACCACCGCCACCATCAAAAGGCCGGTGGCGACCGGGCGCAGGATGAAGGGGGCGGACAGGTTCATGACGGCTCCCGCGCGGCCCGCGCCGTCGCCGCGCCATCCGCCGGTTGATCCGTTGGCTGACGGTGACGGCGGGGCGCGTCGGGGTTGTTCGGGTCACGGGGGCCGCGTTCGCGCGGACGCTCGCCGCTCGCCAGCGGGGCGGCTTGGTCGACGGGGGCGGCGGTGGGCGCGGCGTCGCTGGAAGGTTGGCCGGGCGTTTGGCCGCGCGGGGGCGGATCGACCAGACGGATTTTCGATCCCGGTTGCAGGCGGTATTGCCCATCGACCACCACCCGCTCGCCGGGGGTCAGGCCGTCGTCGATGATCGCCTTGCCCTCTTCGATGCGGGCGACCTTGATCGGACGCTGTTCGACCGTCTGGTCGTCCTTGATGACGTAGGCGAAGGTTCCCTGCGGGCCGCGCTGCACGACGGTGGACGCGACCGTGGTCGCCCCGCGCCGGATGGTGGAGAGCAGCCGGACATTGACGAATCCACCCGGCCACAGCCGTTGCGGGTCGTTCGGCAGCGTCGCTTTCAAACGGATGGTGCCGGTGCCGGTGTCGATCAAATTGTCGATCACCGCCAGCGTCCCGGCCCCCAACACCGTTTTGCCTTCGCGATCAAGAGCCTGGACCGGAACCTCGCCGCGCGTCTGGGCGTCGATGATGGCGGGCAGCAGCTTTTCCGGCAGGGTGAAGACCACGGCGATCGGTTGCACCTGGGTGATGGTGACAAGGCCGCTCTGGTCGCTCGACCGCACCATGTTGCCCTGGTCGAGGGAGCGCAGGCCGATCCGCCCGCTGATCGGCGCGGTGATGGTGGTGTAGTTCAGTTGCACCTGGACCGCCTCAATGGCGGCGTCGTCGGCGCGGATCTGCGCCTCATACTGGACGACCTGGGCGCGCTGGGTGTCCACCGTCTGTTTGGCGGCGAACTCGCGCAGGTTGAGATTGCGCTCCAGGTCGCGCTTGGCGTTGGCGAGTTGCGCCTCGTCCTGCGCCTTTTTCGCCTGGGCTTGGGCCAGTTGGGCCTGAAGCGGGCGGGAATCGATGATCGCCAGCACGTCGCCCGCCTTGACCAACTGGCCTTCGCGCAGGTCAAGCCGCTGCAACTCGCCATCCACCCGCGCGCGTACGGTCACGCTGTTGAAGGCCTGGACGGTGCCGATGCCGTCGAACCAGATCGGCACGTCCTCGCGCGCCACGGTTCCGGCCTGCACCGCGATGGTGGCGTTGCGCGCGCCGGGAGCGCCGGGACCGGAGGGCGTCGCCGGGTGCAGCAGCTTGTCCCGCACGGCGTAACCGACGCCGCCGACCAGCCCGACGAGCACGATTCCGGTGATGACCGGTTTCCAACGCATACCCATGATGTCCTGACCGTCGCTCAGCGTCTCGTGATCCAGAGACCCTTGATACGGCCATCAACAGCGGAATCGTCGGTCGGGGGCGATTTTATTTTGGGGGGCGCGTGACAAGCGGCGGCGGGGGCGGAAACAGGCCGCTCATCCCACCAAACCGGCGGCGAGGTTGACGCCCAAGGCCAGAACGGCGGTGTTGAACAGAAAGGACAAGGCGCCGTGAAGCAAAACGACTCGGCGCGCCGCCGCCGTGCGCGTGACGACGTCCGACACCTGCGCCGTCATGCCGATGGTGAAGCTGAAATAGAGAAACTCCAGATAGTCCGGCTGTTCGTTGCCAGGGAAATCCAAACTCTTTGGGGCGTCCCGCTCGTCGCTGTCCAGCCAGTAATCATGGGCGTAATGCTGGGCGAAAAAGACATGCAGGAAGATCCAGGACAACAGCACGGTGACGGCGGCCAGCCCGGCGGAGGCTCCGGCGTGGGGCGACCCCTTGGCGGCGATCAACTCGACCCCGATGGCGACCAGCGACGCCACGGCGACCAGCACGGCCCCGATCAAAACGCCCCACTTGCCCGGATCAAGCCGTTGGGCGCGATGGCGGATCGAGGCCACATTGGCCCGGATCATCAGCCGCGTGGACAAAAAAATGTAAAGGGTGACGCCGACATCCCAACCGATCAGAGACGCGGTGACGGGGCGCCACCACAGCATTCCAGCCGCCCCGGCCAGAACAGCCACCCCTGAGGAAGTCAACAAGGAGGGGCGGTTTCCAAGATGGCGGAGGCTGCGCCGCATCCGCCCGTCGCCCGCTTCAGTTTGACGCAGGGTAGAGCGGCAGCAAATTTTGCTGCCGTTGCTGGAACCGCACCAACTCCATCACGGTCAAGGGTTTGAAACCGAGCGCCCGGTTGGCGGCGGCGACCTCGAACATCAGAGATTGTTGTTGGAACAGCACGGCGTAGGCGTCGGTCAGGCGGAATTCGGGATCCCACATGTGGATGGCCTCGGCCCCCGCGCCATTGACCTCGATGATCTGGAACCCCTCGCCACGCTGCAACTGTTCGACTGAGGCGAAACGGATGTCGAAGCGACCGAAATGGAAGTTCGGCATCGAATCGGCGATCTCGTCAAAGCGCGCGGTCAGGGTCGCCGTGGCGTGGGCGCCGGCGTCCTTGTACAGCCCGCCGACCCGGCTGCTGCCGACCAGCGACAGGCGGACGATCTCGCCCTCCGGCGGCACGTCGTCCAGCCGATTGGCCAGCGCGTCATGATGCAAATCGGCTTTCCAGGAGGCCCGTGGATCCCGCGCGATCAACGCGCGCAAGCTCGAAGACCCATCACCCACCACATGCGGGAAGTAACGGAAGGTCATCGAAAAGATGCGGCCTGAGACTTCACCCGGCATTCGCACATAAAACACCCCAGCCTCGCCAGCGTAGGGGATGTAGTCTTGCAGAATAACGCGGCAATTCTCGGGAAATTCACTCAAGTAGCGCTGCAAGTCGGGAATATCGTGGACCAGGCGAACGCCGATGCCGCGCCAACCGATGTCTGGTTTGGCCACCAGCGGGAAGGACATTTCGCCCTCTGCGATCACCGATTCCAACTCCGCGATGGTCAGGTTGGCCCGGTTGACCAGATCGCAGGATCCCGCCACCCAGCGCCGGGCCTCCGGACCAATCAGGTCGATGCATTGAATCTTGGATTCGCCCAGCAGTCCGCCTGCCTCAATCGACGGGTTGGCCGCCGTTGGCAGCGACAGGCCGCGATGACGCAGGCCAAGAGCAAACCACTGAACAACCAAGGGAATGTAGAACAGCAACGGCGGAATGCGTTCGGCGAAGCCAATGGTTTTCGCCCCGGCGGGGACCACCGGCATGCCTGGCAAGACGATGGCGTGCGGTGTCGGCATGCCCTTCAGCGCGTCGGGAAGATGCGGGGCGATGGCGCGTCCCAACCGTGCGAAAACGCCGGAGGCAACGCGGCGCACCGTTTGGGCGCGCAGGCCGACGATGGTCAAAACAACAACAATGCCAATGGCTTGCATCTCAATAGCCGCCGCTTCCAGCGACGAGGTCATCAGCGTCAGCAAAAGCCAGACGTGGATGGTCGCGGTGATGAGAGTGATGAGGATGAAGCGTATGAACGGAACCTTCATGGCCCCACAGGCGAAATAGGTCGGGAACAGAACCCCCGGCACCAACCGACACGTCACCAGCGCGGGCAACAGGTTGCGTTCCAACGTTTTCCGACAACGCTCCAACAACGGCCCTTCCGTGCGACGGCGCAGCCAGCCGACCCGCAGCGACAAAATGCCCAGACAATAGATCAGCAGATCACCGGCGATGATCCCCCCCAGCAAAGCAAAGGCGGCGACGCCAATGTTGAGGGTGCCGATGCTGATAAGACTGGCGCCCGCCGCGATGGCCACGTCTTCGTGCAACAGCGTCAGCAACGCGAGTCCAAACAACAGAGGGAGGTCTGAAAACGCTGTTATCGGTTGCAGTGCGGCAAACACGGGGCTGGCGATCCGTCTGAGTTGGCATCCGACTGAGGATATGGGGGCAAAATTACATAAGATTCGCTAAGCTTCACGTTAAAAGTTTTTTGGAACTCTGCCTCGCCAGCAATTCGCCCTTCAAGCCATATGAATTCACTATACCATGGATCACAATTATGTGTTTGTGAATATGGCGTGAACGCGGCAGAGTGCCAACCAAGAACAGCCACCCCCAAACGAACCCAGCCCCAATCGCAGGAGACGCACCGTGAAGAGCATGCAGTGGGAGGATCCCTTCCTTCTCGACGCCCAATTGTCCGAGGACGAGAAGCTGATCCGTGACAGCGCCCGCGCCTACTGCCAGGACAAGCTGCAACCGCGTGTGATCTCCGCCTTTCGCGAAGAGCGGTTTGACCGCGACATCATGTCGGAAATGGGCGAGTTGGGGCTGTTGGGGCCGACGATTCCTGAGGAATATGGCGGACCAGGGGTCAACCACGTCGCCTATGGTCTGGTCGCCCGCGAGGTCGAGCGGGTGGACAGCGGCTATCGTTCCGCCATGTCGGTGCAATCCTCGCTGGTGATGCACCCGATCTACGCCTATGGCGACGAAGCGCAGAAGAAAAAGTGGCTGCCACGTCTGGCCACCGGCGAACTGGTGGGTTGTTTCGGCCTGACCGAACCGGATCATGGATCCGATCCCGGCGGCATGAAGACCCGCGCCACCAAGGTGGATGGCGGCTATCTGCTCAGCGGCTCCAAGATGTGGATCACCAACTCGCCGATCAGCGATCTGGCGGTGGTGTGGGCCAAGTCGGACGCCCATGACAACAAGATCAAGGGCTTCGTGGTTGAGCGCGGGACCAAGGGCTTCTCGACTCCGAAGATCGAGGGCAAGCTGTCGCTGCGCTCCTCGGTGACGGGCGAAATCGTCCTGGACGAGGCCTTCGTGCCCGAAGAAAACCTGCTGCCGAACGTCGCCGGTCTTGGCGGGCCGTTCGGCTGCCTGAACAAGGCGCGCTACGGCATCGCCTGGGGCGTTCTGGGGGCCGCCGAATTCTGCTGGCACGCCGCCCGGCAATACACGCTGGACCGCAAGCAGTTTGGCCGTCCGCTCGCCGCCAACCAGCTCATCCAGAAGAAGCTGGCCGACATGCAGACGGAAATCGCGCTGGGCCTGCAAGCCTGCCTGCGCGCCGGTCGCATGATGGATGACGGAAGCTGGTCGCCGGAAGTCATCTCGCTCATCAAGCGCAACAATTGCGGCAAGGCGTTGGACATCGCCCGCGTCGCCCGCGACATGCACGGCGGCAACGGCATTTCCGACGAGTTCCAGGTGATCCGTCACATGGTCAATCTGGAAACCGTCAACACCTACGAAGGCACCCACGACGTCCACGCCCTGATCCTGGGCCGGGCGCAGACGGGCATTCAAGCCTTCTGCTGAAGATTGGCCTTCTGCTGAAGATTGGGCGGGGGCATGGCGCCCCCGCCTTCACGCCACCCGGGCGTCTGCGTTGGCCTGATCGCGCACTTCGCTCAGGAAACGTTCGACCTCGGCGGCGAGTGTGCGGGTTTGATCGGACAGGCCACGCGCGGCGCTCAAAACCGATCCCGCCGTGGTTCCGGCGCTGTCGGCGGTGTGGGCCAGCGACGCGATGGTCGCCGACACCCCTTGCGTTCCCAACGCCGCCATCTCCACCGCGCGGGCAATTTCCTGCGTGGCGGAGTTTTGTTCGCGCACAGACTGGGTGATGTCCCCGGCGATGCCGTCGATCTCGGTGATCGTTTTGCCGATGGAGCCGATGGCGTCCGCCGCTTCGCGAGTCACCGCCTGCATGGCGTTGACCTGGGCCGAAATTTCATCGGTGGCCTTGGCGGTTTGATCGGCCAGCCCCTTGACCTCGGTCGCCACCACGGCGAAGCCCTTTCCGGCCTCCCCGGCGCGGGCGGCCTCGATGGTGGCGTTCAGCGCCAGCAAATTGGTTTGCTTGGCGATGGCGTGAATCAGGCCGACCACCTGCCCGATTCGTTCGGCGTTGCTCATCAATCCCTGCACGGTCGCGTTGGTGCGGTCGGCGTGCGACACCGCTTCGCTGGCGATGCGGGCGGAATGGCTGACCTGATCGGTGATGCCGCCGATGGAGCTGGCGAGTTCGGTGGCGGCGGCGGCGGCGGAGCGCACGTTCGACTGGATGTCGTCGGATTCCCGCGCGACGTTCTTCGATTGCCCCGAGGCTTGATCGGCGACGTTGGCCATGTGTCCGGCGCTGTCGGCCATCCCGGCGGCGGACGCGGCGATGCCCTCGACCAACCGGATGACGGTGCGTTGAAAACGGTCGGCCATGCCAATCAAGGCGACGCGCTTGGCCTCTTCGGCCTTGGCGTCGGAGGCCGCCTGTTCGGCGTGCATCCGTCCGATGGCCTGGGCGTTGTCGCGGAAGACGGTGACGGATCCGGCCATCGCGCCGATTTCGTCGTGCCGGTCTGCCCCCGGCACTGACACGTTGATGTCGCCGTCGGCCAGATCGGCCATGGCCCCGGCCATCGCCCGCAGCGGTTTGATGACCATGCGGCTGAGCAGAAGATTCAACAGACCAATCTGGACCAGCAGGGCGATGATGCAGATGGCGATCTGATTGCGCATTTGGTTGAGGATGGCGTTGATCTGCTGGTCCAGGCTCCAGGCGATTTGCAGGGCGCCGACCAGCCGCTTGCTTTTGCCGGTGACGACCGGCACGGTGATGACGATGTGTCCCTTGGCGGAACGGGCTTGCGCGCCTTTGCCCGCCAGCACGGCGTCGATCAGGTCCTTGTCCTCGGCCAAGTCATAGGCGGCGAAACGCGGGTTGCTGAACTCGGCCAACACGCCGCTGGGGGCGACGGCGCGCAAGGTGGTGAGTTGCACCTCGTTGCTGTTGGCCAGGGGCATGAACTCCGTCTCGATGGACGCGCCGTCGCTGGCGACGAAGCTTGTCTTGGTGGCGTTGGCCAGCATGTCGGTTTTGACGCGGGCGTCGTGGGTGGCGAGTTGAACCGTGTCTTCATACTGCATGAAGGCTTGCAGCCCCATGATGACGACGAAGCCGCCGATGATGGCCGCGACGAAGGCGGCCGTCACTTTCCGTCCGATGGTCCAGAAATGGCGCGGCTTTGCGCCGACCGTCGCCTTGTTCGCCGCCGCCCCTTTGTCCGCTGCCATAGTCACGGTCCCTCTCATGCGGGTAAAGCCGGACGTCGACCCGCGCGGCGTCCATGCGTGTGTCAGCGTTTCCCTCGGCTGAATTGCCGAGTGGACGCTGTGGTTTGCAAAAAAATGACGGATTTATTACAAAATACCGAAGTATGATATCGCTGAAATGCGCTCAGATCCATTGGCTTTTTCTCTGAATCGCTGTTTTCGGCGCGCTTTCAGAGTATCAGCCAAAGATTTCGGCAGTCTCGGGGTTGGTTCCAAGACGCTATTGTTTTAAAATTGTCGGATTTTCTTGGGATTGGCAACCGCCGGATGAAAAACCGGCGGTCGCCAATTGCGTTTGCTCAAACCGTCATCATAGCGCCGTTAAAACAATCACCCGCGTGGCGGGGTGCGTTCCCGCCAATGCAGTGGTCCAGCGGCTTCATAGATCCACGGATACTGGTTGACCATTTTTCGCGCGATGGCCATTCGGTATGTTGTTGCGGTAATGGCGGCGATGGCGGCGGTGTGGACGATGAAGCCCCAGGGGGCGAGCAGGGTTTCGCCCGCCAGGCCCCAGGCGAGGAAGCGGTCGCCGACGCCGAGCAGCAGGGAATAGGCCCAGACCGCCGACATCGGTTTCCAGCCTTCGGCCAGGGTTTGGCCGGTCAGCACGCCGAAGCCGCCGAAGACCAGCACCGTCAGAAAGACGAAGACCGGCAGCGACGATCCCAACACAGCGTCCATCTCAGTGTCCCCCTTCCAGATAGGCCGCGCGGACCTCCGGGTCGGCCAGCAGCGCCGCGCCCGATCCCGTCATCGTGATCTTGCCGTTCACCATCACATAGCCGCGAT